>CAXUMV010000039.1:0-15341 GCA_964252065.1 uncultured Lichenihabitans sp. | reverse complement strand
GCCGCCATCGGGCTCGCGATCACCTTCGGGGTCATGGGCATCATCAACATGGCCCATGGCGAGATGGTGATGATCGGCGCCTACGTGACCTTCGTGGTGCAGTCGCTGATCCGCAGCTCGGCGCCGGGGCTGTTCGACGCCTCGCTGCTGATCGCGCTGCCGCTCGCCTTCCTGGTGTCGGGCGCGGTCGGCATCGGCATCGAGCGGCTCGTGATCCGCCACCTCTACGGCCGCCCGCTCGAGACGCTGCTCGCCACCTGGGGCATCAGCCTCGTGCTGCAGCAGGCGGTGCGCACCACCTTCGGGGCCAACAACCAGCAGGTGGGGGCACCCTCCTTCATGGCCGGGTCCTTCCGGGTCGGCGGGCTCGAGATCACCAGCGGTCGGCTGTGGATCATCGTCTTCACCGTGCTGGTCTTCGTCGGGCTGCAGCTCCTGCTGCGGGCGACCCCCTTCGGGCTGCGCATGCGGGCTGTGACCCAGAACCGCCGCATGGCGGCCGCCATGGGGATCTCGACCGGCCGCATCGACGCCCTGGCGTTCGGGCTCGGCTCGGGCATCGCCGGCATCGCCGGGGTGGCGCTCAGCCAGATCGACAACGTCTCGCCGAACCTCGGCCAGGGCTACATCATCGACAGCTTCATGGTCGTGGTGTTCGGCGGGGTCGGCAACCTGTGGGGCACGCTGGTGGCGGCGCTCGGGCTCGGCATCGCCAACAAGTTCCTGGAGCCCCTCGCAGGCGCCGTGCTGGCCAAGATCGCGGTGCTCGTCTTCATCATCCTGTTCATCCAGAAACGGCCGCGCGGGCTCTTCGCCCTCAAGGGCCGGTCGGTGGAGGCGTGAGATGACGGCGCACCCCCTCTTCGGCCCGCGCGGGCTGGCGTTCCTCGCGGTCCTGGCCATCGCGGCCGTGGCGGTGCCGGTGATGTCGCTCGTCCTTCCCGAAGGCTCGGCCCTGCACATGCCGGCCTATGTCGTGGCGCTGCTCGGCAAGTATCTCTGCTACGCCCTCCTCGCCCTCGCGCTCGACCTCGTCTGGGGCTATTGCGGCATCCTCTCGCTCGGCCACGGCGCCTTCTTCGCGCTGGGCGGCTATGCGATGGGCATGTACCTCATGCGCCAGATCGGCACGCGCGGGGTCTACGCCAATCCCGAGCTGCCCGACTTCATGGTGTTCCTCAACTACCATGCGCTGCCGGTCACCTGGTGGGGGTTCAAGGCCTTCCCCTACGCGGCGCTGATGGTGGTGCTGGTGCCCGGGCTGATCGCGGCGCTGTTCGGCTGGTTCGCGTTCCGCTCGCGGGTCACGGGCGTCTATCTCTCGATCATCACCCAGGCGCTGACCTACGCGCTGCTGCTCGCCTTCTTCCGCAACGACATGGGGTTCGGGGGCAACAACGGCCTGACGGACTTCAAGGACATCCTGGGCTTCAACGTCCAGGCGGATGCGACCCGCGCCGGCCTGTTCGCGGCCTCAGCGGTCGCGCTCGGGCTCGGCTACGTCGTGGCGGCCGCGGTGGTCGCGAGCAAGTTCGGCCAGGTGCTGGTCGCCATCCGCGACGCCGAGAGCCGCACGCGCTTCCTCGGCTACCGGGTCGAGTACTACAAGCTGCTCGTCTTCACCCTGTCGGCCGCCATGGCGGGGATCGCGGGGGCGCTCTACGTGCCCCAGGTCGGCATCATCAACCCGGGCGAGTTCGCCCCCGCCAACTCGATCGAGGCGGTGATCTGGGTGGCGGTCGGCGGGCGCGGCACGCTGGTCGGGGCGGCGCTCGGGGCCGTGCTGGTGAACTTCGGCAAGACCTACTTCACCGGCGCCTTCCCCGAATACTGGCTCTTCGCGCTCGGCGCCCTCTTCGTGCTCGTCACCCTGTTCCTGCCCAAGGGCATTCTGGGGCTGCTCGACCGCGGGATCGGGCGACGCCGCCCGCGGCCGCCCGCCGAGCACCCGGTCGTGCCGGAGGAGCAGATCCCGGCCATCGCGGAGCAGGGCCGATGAGCACGCTCACCTCCTCGCTGCTCTACCTCGACGACGTCAAGGTCTCCTTCGACGGCTACAAGGCCCTGCGCGGCCTGTCGCTGACCTTGGAGCCGGGCGAGATGCGGGCCATCATCGGCCCCAACGGCGCCGGCAAGACCACCATGATGGACGTCATCACGGGCAAGACCCGGCCCGACGAGGGCCAGGTCTTCTTCGGCGGCGGGGGCACCGATCTCACGACGCTCGACGAGGCCTCGATCGCCGAGCTCGGCATCGGCCGCAAGTTTCAGAAACCGACCGTATTCGAGAACCACACGGTCGAGACCAACATCCTGCTCGCGCTGAAGGCCCCGCGCGGCGCCTTCGCCACCCTGTTCGGCAAGCCCGCGGCCGACCGGGACGCGCGCATCGACGCCATCCTGGCGACCATCCGCCTGACCGACCATCGCCTGCGCCCGGCCGCCGACCTGTCGCACGGGCAGAAGCAGTGGCTCGAGATCGGCATGCTGCTGGCCCAGGACCCGAAACTGCTGCTGGTCGACGAGCCCGTCGCGGGCATGACGGACGCCGAGACCGCGACCACCGCCGAGCTGCTGCGCGACATCGCCCGCGACCACTCGGTGGTGGTGGTCGAGCACGACATGCATTTCGTGCGCGAGCTCGGCGTGAAGGTGACGGTGCTGCACGAGGGCGCGGTGCTGGCCGAGGGCTCGCTCGACGCCGTCAGCGCCGACCCACGCGTGATCGAGGTCTATCTGGGCCGCTGAACCCTTCTCCCGCGTGCGGGAGGCGCAGCGACGCCGTGACGGATGAGGGGATCCATGGCCTCGTGAGTCCCCTCATCCGCCCTGTCGGGCACCTTCTCCCGCGCTGCGGGAGAAGGGACATGAGGAGTCGAGTGATGCTGAACGTCGAGGCCGTCGACCTCTACTACGGGGCCGCCCAGGCGCTGCGCGGCGTGTCCCTGCAGGCGACCCCGGGCCGGGTCACCTGCGTGCTCGGCCGCAACGGGGTCGGCAAGACCTCGCTGCTGCGCGCCATCGTCGGCCAGCAGCCAATCCGGGCCGGGCGGATCACCTGGGACGGGCAGGACATCTCGAAGCTCCCGACCCATACCCGCGCGCGGCGCGGCATCGGCTTCGTGCCGCAGGGCCGCGAGATCTTCCCGCTGCTGACCGTCAGGGAGAACCTGATGACCGGCTTCGCGCCGCTCGCGCGCAAGCTGCACGCGCTGCCGGACGAGATCTTCGAGCTGTTTCCGGTGCTCAAGACCATGATGGGCCGTCGAGGCGGCGATCTGTCGGGCGGCCAGCAGCAGCAGCTCGCCATCGGCCGGGCGCTCGTCACCCGCCCCAGGCTGCTGGTGCTCGACGAGCCGACCGAGGGCATCCAGCCCTCCATCATCAAGGACATCGGCCGCGCCATCGACTACCTGCGCGCCAAGGGCGACATGGCGATCGTCCTGGTCGAGCAGTATTTCGAGTTCGCCCGCGACCTTGCCGACGACTTCGCCGTGATGGACCGCGGCGCCGTGGTGATCGCCGGCCGCAAGGCCGACATGGTGGAGCACGAGGTGCGGGCGCGGCTGTCGGTGTAGCGCGCGCGGGTGGCCCCGCTGCGTTAGGCCGAGGTCGATGGCGATGTCGGGCCTTCCGGCCCGGCTCGGAAAGGCAGGAGCCGGCGCAGGCGTGCATCGCGAAGGTAGAGGCCGCCCCAGGCCATGACGCCGACGAGAAGCGCGACGAGCTGCGGTGGCGATCCCATCTCCCGCAAGCGGAAATGCGTTGAGATCGCGCCCCCGAGAAACCCCGTCGTGAGGATCGCGCCGAGGAGCGCCGTCCACGGCAGGCCATACAGGATCGCGCAGATCAGGGCGATCCCCCCGATCGTGCCGGCCTGGCCGAACTGAAAGCCCGTCTCCTCGATCGCCGCCCGAAGTCGGTCTGGAAGCAGCAGCCCGAGGGTCGCGTCCCAAAGCAGGAAGAGGGTTGTGAGCGCAGACAGGGCGAGACCGGCCCACCGCGCGGCTTGATGGCCCTGATGGGCTGCGACGACAGTCATGACGATCCGACCATGATGTGTGAGGCACTTTCCCGTGGCAGCCGACGCCGGGGTACGTCAACCCCCATCCGATCGGCGAAGGCCTCGGCAGGTCCCTGCGGGCAAGAACGGGCTCGGTCGCCGGGGCGTTTGCCCCACCGGCGGCGACGCGGTAGCAAGCCGTCGCGGCGCCGTTAGCCGGACGGACGGAGCCGGGATTCAGGGAGCCAGCATGAGCCTTGCCTTTCTCCTGACCTCCCTTGTGGTCGTCGCCTCGCCCGGCACCGGCGTCCTGGTCACGCTCTCGGCGGGGCTGTCCCGCGGCGCCAGGGCGGCCGTGGTCGCCGCCATCGGCTGCACACTGGGGATCCTGCCGCACATGCTGGCCGCGATCACGGGCCTGGCGGCCCTGCTGCACGCCAGCGCGCTGGCCTTCGCCACCCTCAAATACGCGGGGGTCGCCTATCTGCTCGTGATGGCATGGAAGACGCTGCAGGAGGGCGGGACGCTGACGGTCGACCCGGCGAGCGCCCCGCGGACGGACCGGCAGGTCATCGTGTCGGCCGTGCTCGTCAACGTGCTGAACCCGAAGCTGTCCCTGTTCTTCTTCGCCTTCCTGCCGCAGTTCGTGGCCGGGAGCGAGGCGAACCCGCTCGGCCGGATGCTGGGACTCTCCCTGGTCTTCATGGCCATGACGTTCGCGGTGTTCGTCCTCTACGGCGTCTTCGCCGCGTCCGTCCGCACGCACCTGCTGTCCCGCCCCGCCGTGCTCACCTGGATGCGCCGCACCTTTGCGGCCGCCTTCGTCGGCCTGGGCGCCAAGCTCGCCTTCACGGACCGGTAGGGCAAGGCGCTATCGCGCGGCCGCGCGGGGCGGCTGGCCGAGCTGCTTGCGGCGGACCTCGCCCTGGCGGGCGACCATCCAGCCCGGATATTCGGGCGGCAGCGCGGTGACCTGGTCGAGGGCCGCCATCTCGGCCTCAGACAGCTCGACCGTGGTCGAGGCGAGGTTGTCCTTGAGCTGGTCCGGGCGCTTGGCGCCGACGATCACGCTGGTCACCACCTTCTGGTGCAGCAGCCAGGCCAGCGCGATCTGCGCGACCGACACGCCGCGCGCCTCCGCCATCGGCCGCATGGCGTCGATCACCGCGTAGCCGCGCTCCTTGTCGACGGGCGGGAAGTCGAAGGTCTGGCGGCGGCTGCCCTGCTCGCCGGCGACGTCCCGCCCGTATTTGCCGGACAGGAAGCCGCCCGCGAGCGGGCTCCACACCAGCAGGCCCACCCCTTCCGAGCGCAGCATCGGCACGATCTCGCGCTCGAGGTCGCGGCCCGCCACCGTGTAGTAGGCCTGCAGCGTCGCAAAGCGCGCGAGCCCGAACCGCTCGGAGGTCCCGACCGCCTTGGCGATCTGCCAGGCCGCCCAGTTGGACACCCCGACGTAGCGGACATGGCCATGCTGGACCAGGATGTCGAGCGCCCGGAGCGTCTCCTCGATCGGGGTCGCGGGGTCGAAACCGTGCAGCTGGTAGAGGTCGATATGGTCGGTGTTGAGCCGCTTGAGGCTGGCCTTGCAGGCCTCGACGAGATGCGCCCGCGAGGAGCCGCGCGCGTTGGCGCCCTGGCCCGTCTCGCCGAAGGCCTTGGTGGCCAGCACGACGTCGTTGCGGGCGATGCCGAGGTTCCGGATCGCCTGCCCGGTGATCTCCTCCGACAGGCCGTTCGAGTACACGTCCGCGGTGTCGATGAAGTTGATGCCGCTGTCGAGCGCGGTGCGCACCAGGGCGTCGGCTTCGCCCTGCTGGAGCGCGCCGATCTTGCTCCATATCTCGCCCGTGCCCCCGAACGTCATGGTGCCGAGACAGAGTTCCGAGACGAAGAGGCCTGTATGGCCGAGCCGGTTCATGCGCATGGGAGATTGATCCATCGAGGAGGATGGCGCTAAGGGCGCCTCTCCCCAAACACCTGGAACGACGACGCCCGATGACCAGCCCACCGCAGGAGAGCTTCTTCGCCCGGCCCGTGGTCGAGGTCGCCCGGGCGCTGCTGGGCTGCATCCTGCTCGTGGAGGGGGTCGGCGGGGTGATCGTCGAGACCGAGGCCTACGACCGGGACGACCCGGCCTCGCACAGCTTTGCGGGGCCGCGTCCGCGCAATGCCGCGATGTTCGGCCCGGTCGGGCGGCTCTACGTCTACCGCTCCTACGGCCTGCACCTCTGCGCCAACGTCGTGGCCGGGACGGCGCCCGGCAGCGCGGTGCTGCTGCGGGCGATCGAGCCGACCGCGGGCCTCGCGGCCATGCGGGCGCGCCGCGGGCTCGAGGCGGCCCAGCCCCTGTGCAGCGGCCCAGGCCGGCTGACGCAGGCGCTGGGCATCGCGGCGAGCCACGACGGCGCCGCCCTGCACGAGCCGCCCTTCGCGCTCCATCCGCGGGTCGGCGGCGAGCCGGTGATCGCGGTCGGGCCCCGCATCGGGATCAGCAAGGGGGTCGAGGCGCCCTGGCGGTTCGGGCTCGCCGGCTCGCGCTTCGTGAGCCGGCCGTTCCCACGGACTTAGCGCGGCTGCGGCACGGTCCGCAGATAGGGCGTCACGGCGTTGAAGCCGCCCGGATACTGCAGCCGCGCGTCCTCGTCCGACACGGAGCCCGCGATGATGACGTCCTCGCCCTGCTGCCAGTCCGCCGGGGTCGCGACCTTGTGCGCCGCGGTCAGCTGCAAAGAATCGAGCACGCGCAGGATCTCGGCAAAGTTCCGGCCGGTGGTCATCGGATAGGCGAGGGCCAGCTTGATCCGCTTGTCGGGGCCGATGATGAAGACGGTGCGCACGGTGGCGTTGGTCGCCGCCGTGCGGCCCTCGGAGGTGCCCGGCTCCTCGGCCGGCAGCATGCCGTAGAGCTTGGAGACCTTGAGGTCGCCGTCGCCGATCATCGGGAAGCCGGGCTCGGTGCCCTGCGTCCGGGCGATGTCGCCGGCCCAGCGCTGGTGGGCCTCGACCGGGTCGACGGACAAGCCGATCACCTTGCAGCCGCGCTTCGAGAACTCCGGCTGCAGGCGGGCCAGGGAGCCGAGCTCGGTGGTGCAGACGGGCGTGAAGGTCTTGGGATGGGAGAACAGGATGGCCCAGCCCTCGCCGACCCAGTCGTGGAAATGGATCGGCCCTTGCGTGGTCTCGGCCGTGAAATCGGGGGCGATCTGTCCGATGGGCAACATGGTCTGTCCTTGCGTGCATGCCGGAGAAGGCGTCGATCCAATTCCCATCACGGCGCGGCGCGCTTGCCAACCCCCCGGCTTTGCGCCGACATCGCGGCCATGAGCGCCGCCCTGACCCCAGCAAACCGCGCGCGCGGCATCATCCGGGCCCGCTTCACGAGGGCGGGCGCCCGCACGGGCGCCGCCCAGCTCCATGCGGCCGGCGGGCTGCGGCTGCGCTGCCCGACCGTCGGACCGGGGCTGACCCCCGACTGCGAGGCCGTGATCATCAACACGGCGGGCGGCATGGTGGGCGGCGACCACGCCTCGCTCGCGGTCGAGGCCGCGGCCGGGGCGGGCGTCACGCTCACCACCCAGTCGGCGGAGAAGATCTACCGCTCGACCGGGGCAGCCACTCTCGTCGAGACGACGCTGCGGCTCGGCCCCGGGTCGCTGCTCGAATGGCTGCCGCAGGAGACGATCCTCTACGACCGCGCGGCCTTCCACCGCAGCCTCGAGGTCGACATGGCGGGCGATGCGACGCTGCTGCTGGTGGAGAGCCTGGTGTTCGGCCGCCTCGCCATGGGCGAGACCTTTGGGAGCGGCACGCTGCGGGACCGCTGGCGCGTCCGCCGCGACGGCGCGCTCCTCTTCGCCGAGGAGCTGCTCCTCGAGGGCGATGCCGCGGGCCTGATGGAACGGCCCGCGCTCGGCGGCGGGGCCCGGGCGGCCGCGACGCTGCTGCTGGTCGCCCCCGACGCCGAAGCGCGGCTGCCGGCGGCGCGCGAGGCGCTGGCCGGAACCCCCTGCCCGGGCGGGGCGAGCGCCTGGAACGGGCTGCTGCTCGCCCGGCTGCTGTCGCCCTCGCCAGCGCTGATGCGGGCGGCTATCATCGGCCTGCTTGCGGGCCTGCGCGGGCGCGCGGCTCCGCGCGTCTGGCAATGATCCCCCGCCGCCTGCCTGGAGCCGCCGCACCATGAACCTCACGCCGCGCGAAAAGGACAAGCTCTTGATCGCGATGGCGGCAAGCGTCGCGCGGCGGCGGCTCGAGCGCGGCGTCAAGCTCAACCATCCCGAGACCGTGGCGCTGATCACCGACTTCGTGGTCGAGGGCGCGCGCGACGGGCGCACGGTCGCCGACCTCATGGAGGCGGGCGCCCATGTCGTGACCGCCGCCCAGGTGATGGACGGGATCGCGGCCATGATCCACGACGTGCAGGTCGAAGCCACCTTCCCGGACGGCACCAAGCTCGTCACGGTGCACAACCCCGTCCGCGAGGCCGCCGACACGCTGGTGCCGGGCGAGGTGCTGCCGCTGCCGGGCGACCTCGTGCTGAACGGGGGGCGCCCGACCCAGACCGTGACGGTCGCCAACACGGGCGACCGGCCGATCCAGGTTGGCTCGCACTACCATTTCTTCGAGACCAACCCGGCGCTGCACTTCGACCGCGCCAAAACCCGCGGCTTCCGGCTCGACATCCCGGCCGGCACCGCGGTCCGCTTCGAGCCCGGCCAGACCAGGGACGTCACGCTCGTCGCCCTGGCCGGGGCGCGGGAGGTCTACGGCTTCCGCCAGCAGGTCATGGGACCCCTCTGACCTGTCGGTTCTGCCCTTCTCCCGCGGGCGGGAGAAGGATAGACCGGCCCCCATGATCACCATCTACCATCTGTCGACCTCGCGCTCGGAGCGCATCATCTGGCTGATGGAGGAGCTCGGCCTGCCCTACCGGATCGAGCGGATGCAGCGCGAGCCGAACCTCGCCGCGCCCGCCCGGCTCAGGGCCGTCCATCCGCTCGGCCGGGCGCCGGTCATCCGCGACGGCGCCGTGGTCCTCGCCGAATCGAGCGCCATCGTGGACTACATCACCCGCCGCCACGGCGGCGGCCGGCTGGCGGTCGGCCCGGAGGCGCCCGGCTTTGCCGAATACCTGTTCTGGCTGCACTTCGCCGAGGGCACCTTCGCGGGCCAGCTTCTGCGCGAATGGTATCTCGACCTCCTGGTCCACGACGCCGACGACAACCCGATCGTCGCCCGCCTGCGCGCCGCGACCCGCACACAGATGGAGCTGGTCGAGGCGCGCCTCGGTGACGTGCCCTACTTCGCGGGCGAGGCCTTCACGGCCGCCGACATCATGATGGCCTTCCCGTTCACCACCATGCAGAACTTCCGGACGCTCGACCTGTCGGACCTGCCCCACATCCGCGCCTATGTGGCCCGCATCGGCGCCCGGCCGGCCTACGTCAAGGCGATGGCGGAGGCCGCCCGGGTGGACGCCTGACGCCATGACGGGCGGCCCCGCGCTGCCCATCGACGCCGCCCTGCCGGATCTTGTGGCGGCGCTGGCCCGCGGCCGCAACGCGGTGCTCGTCGCCCCGCCGGGCGCCGGCAAGACCACGCGCGTCCCCCTGGTGCTGGCGCGGCAGGACTGGGCCCGGGACGGCAAGCTGCTTGTCCTCGAGCCGCGCCGCCTGGCGGCGCGCGCCGCCGCCGAGCGCATGGCCACGACGCTCGGGGAGCGGGTCGGCGCCACGGTCGGGCTGCGGGCCCGCTTCGACACGCGCGTCTCGGCGAGGACCCGCATCGAGGTCGTGACCGAAGGCGTCTTCACCCGCCTCATCCTCGACGATCCCTCGCTCGAGGGGGTCGCGGGCGTCCTGTTCGACGAAATCCACGAACGCTCGCTCGACGCCGACCTCGGCCTCGCGCTGGTGCTCGACGCGCAGGGGGCGCTCCGGCCGGACCTGCGGATCCTCGCCATGTCGGCGACGCTCGACGGCGCCCGGGTCGGGCGGCTCCTGGGCGATGCGCCCCTCATCGAGAGCCAAGGCCGCGCCTTCCCGGTGCGCACGGTCTATCTCGGCCGCGACCCCGCCCGGCGGCTCGAGGACGCCATGGCGGACGCCGTCCTGCGCGCGCTGCGGGAGGAGGGCGGCTCGGTGCTGGCCTTCCTGCCCGGCCAAGGCGAGATCCGCCGCGTGGCCGAGCGGCTCGGCGAGCGATCGGGTGACGACGCCGTCATCCTGGCCCCGCTCTACGGCGCCCTCGATCGGGGCGAGCAGGACCGGGCCGTGGCGCCCGCCCCGCCCGGGCGCCGCAAGGTCGTGCTGGCCACCGCGATCGCCGAGACCTCGCTGACCATCGAGGGCGTGCGGGTCGTGGTCGACAGCGGCCTTGCCCGGGTGCCGCGCTTCGAACCGAATCTCGGGCTCACCCGGCTCGAGACGGCGCGGGTGTCCCGCGCGGGCGCCGACCAGCGGCGGGGCCGCGCCGGCCGCACGGAGCCCGGGGTCTGCTTCCGGCTCTGGGACGAAGCCGCGACGGGCGCGCTTCCGGCCTTCGCGGACCCCGAGATCCGCCACGCGGATCTGTCGGGCCTCCTCATCGACTGCGCGCTCTGGGGCGCCCGCGACCCCCTGGCCCTGTCCTGGCTCGACCCTCCGCCCGCCGCCGCCCTCGCCGAGGCCCGCGCGCTGCTCCGGACCCTCGGCGCGCTCGACCCCGAGGGCGGCCTCACGCCGGACGGCCGCGCCATCGCCAAGCTCGCCGCCCCGCCGCGCGTCGCCCGCATGGCGGTCGAGGCGGCCCGCCGCGGGGCGGCGGCGCTGGCCGGGGAGGTCGCCACGCTGCTGGTCGAGCGCGGGCTCGGGGGGGACGCCACCGACCTCGGGACGCGGCTCGACCGCTGGCGGCGCGAGCGCTCGCCACGCGCGGAGGCCGCCCGGGGCCTCGCCCGGACCTTCGCCCGGCAGGCCGAGGCGGCGGTCGAGCGGCCCGCCGTGCGGGACGCGATAGAGCCCGGACCGCTGCTCGCCCTCGCGTTCCCCGAGCGGATCGGCCGGCCGCGCGGCCGGCCCGGCGAGGTGCTGATGGCCAACGGCCGCGCCGCCGCGCTGGAGCCGCACGACCCGCTGGGGCGCGCCCCGTTCCTGGCGGTCGGCGAGGTGGCGGGCCGGGCCGGCGGCGCCCGCATTCTCCTCGCCGCCCCCCTGACCCTCGCGGAGGTCGAGGCCGTCGCCGGCCAGGACATCATCACCCAGGACAGCCTCGCCTTCGATCCCGCCCGCGCCGCGCTCGCGCGCCGGGAGACCCGGCGCCTCGGCGCCCTGGTGCTGGCCGAACGCCCCCTGCCGGTCCCCGGCGACCTCGCGGCGGCCGTGGTGCTGGCCCGCGGGGTCGCGGCCCTCGGGATCGAGCGCCTGCCCTGGACCAAGGCGCTGCTCCAGTGGCGCGACCGCATCCGGTTCCTCCGTCTGGCGGAGGGCGAGGGCAGCATCTGGCCGGACCTCGGCGACCCGGCGCTGGCCGCCTCCGCGGCCGACTGGCTCGCCCCGTTCCTGCTTGGCCGCGCGAGCCTCGCGGCCGTCACAGCCGCCGACCTCGAGGCGGCGCTGCACGCCCTGCTGCCCTACGAGCTCGGCCAGCGCCTGGACCGGGAAGCCCCGACCCACTTCACGGCGCCGACGGGCTCGCGGGTCGCCCTCGACTACGAGGCGGACGGCGGCCCGGTGCTGGCCGTCAGGGTGCAGGAGCTCTTCGGGCTGCGGGACCACCCGGCCCTCGCCCGCGGCCGCGTGCCCCTCACGCTGCACCTGCTCTCCCCGGCGCACCGGCCGCTCCAGATCACCACCGACCTGCCGGGCTTCTGGGCGGGCTCCTGGGGCGCGGTCAAGACCGAGATGAAGGGCCGCTACCCGCGCCACCCCTGGCCCGACGACCCCGCCGCCGCCGCCCCGACCGCCCGGGCGAAGCCGCGGGGCACCTGAGGGGCTTGCCTTCCACACCTGTTCCGGGTTTGTTCAGCCACGATGACCTTAGCCACGAAGCCCGCCGGCGATGCGACGCGCGACAGACTCGGGCGCCTGTTCGACTATGTGGCCCAGGTGGTGCGGCTCGAGGAGCGCGTCGCCTTCGCCCTGTCGGACTACAGGCTGGCCGACGGGCGGGCGCTGCTGATCACCGCCGCCGACACGGCGGCGCTGCCCGGCATCCGGCACGACACCGCGGATGAGAACGGTCCCGTGTGGCTTTCGGTCGAGCGGCTGAAGCGCGGCGAGCCCCCGGCCCCGCCCGAGGATCTCGTGCCATGGCTGGCCGTCGCGGCCGGTCCCGACCAGCCCCCCGTGCCGCGGGCCGAGCGGGCCGTGACGGTCGACGAGGCGGGGCGCCTCGCCCGGATCGCCGCAGGTGCCTGCGCGAGCGCCTTCGTGCCCGTCGCGGGCACCGACGAGCCGCCGGCCTATCGCCAGACCCTCTGCCTTCTCGACCAGCCCGGCACCGAGGCCCGGCTCGCGCGATGGGTCGGCGAGGTGTGGGCGCCCTGGGCCGCGGCCGAGCGGCCGCGCCGCCGCACGGTCGCGCTCTACGAGCGGCTCTACCGGCTTCTGCAGATGCGCGAGACGGGCGGCGCCGAGGCCCCGGTCGAGGTCATGTGGGGGATCGGGATGGCCCGCTGGCGGCGCGCGGGGCGCACGCTGGAGCGGCCGCTCCTCGAGCGCGCCGTGGATCTGGAGCTCGACGAGGCCGCGGGCGGGCTGCTGCGCGTCCGCCCGACCGTCGCGGACGCCACGGTCGACCTCACCCCCTACGAGGAGCTCGGCTGCCCGGGCGTGCCGGCCCTCGATGCCGCGATGCGGCGGGAGATCGGGCTCGCGGCCGAGGAGGAGGGCGTGACGCCGTTCCGCCGCGCGGGGTTCGAGCCGATCCTCGCGCTCGCGGCGGCCCGCCTCGACCCCGACGCCGCCTATGTCCCGGCCGGCGCCCAAGCTTCCGCCGACGGCGCTGTCGGGGCCGCGCCCGAGACCCTGGTCATCGACGACGGCTGGGTCCTGTTCGCACGGCCCCGGTCGGCGCATGTGCTGCTCGCCGACATCGAGCGGCTGAAGGCGGCCTCGGTCGGCCAGGAGGGCGCCCCGCCCCTCGAGGGGCTGGCGGCCCGGCTCGTCACCGAGCCGTCGGCGCTTGCGGGCGAGGGCTGGACGCCGCTCAGCGATGCGCTCGGCGGCAGCGCCGCCCTGCCGGCGGCCGACGAGCCCGCCGGCCCCTTGGGCGACGTGTTCTTCCCCAAACCCTTCAACGACGACCAGGTCGAGATCGTCCGCCGGCTGGCCCGCAGCGACGGCCTCGTGGTGCAGGGCCCGCCCGGGACGGGCAAGACCCACACCATCGCCAACCTGATCTGCCACGCCATGGCGACCGGCCAGCGCGTGCTCGTGGTCTCGCGCGGCGAGGCGGCGCTGGCCGTGCTGCGCGACCAGCTGCCGGCCAAGGTGCGGCCGCTCGCCATCGCGCTGCTGGCCGGCGAGCGGCAGGGTCTGGGGCAGGTCGAGGCCGCCATCCGCGAGGTGCAGGCCGTCGTCGAGGGGAGCCGGCCGGACATCCGCCACGCCGCCATCCGGCGCTGCGAGGCCGAGATCGTGAAGCTGCGGGAGAAGATCGCGGCCATCGACCGCGAGCTCGACACGCTGGCGGCCGCCCAGGCGGCCCGCGTCGGGCCCCACGCCGAGACCCCGGCCGAGCTCGCGCGACGGATCGCCGCGAGCCGCGATCGCCACGGCTGGTTCAGCGACCGCCCGGCCGCCTATCTGGCCGAGACCGGCCTCACCGACCCCGATCTCGCGGCCCTGACCGCCGCGCGGCGCCGGGTCGGCGACCTTCTCGATTACCGAGACGCCGTCCTTCCCGCGCCGGCCGACCTCCCCGACGCCAGGACCCTCGCGGGGTGGCACGGCATGCTGGTCCGCCGCGCCGCGCTGGCGGCCCAGGACGGGGCGGCCGCCCGGGTGGCGCTCGGGCCCGACGATGCGGCGACGGCCGACAGCCTCGCGGGCGCCCTCGAGGCTCTGGCGATGGCGGCGGAGGACCTGCGGGGAGCGGATGGGTGGCTCACTGCCCTGCTCGGGCTCGCGGGCACGGCCCCCTGGGGCCCGCTGCTGGCGGAACTCGCGGAGGCCTGGGCCGGGCTCGAGGCGGACCGGGCCGCCCTGGCCGGGGAGGCGGTCGAGCTGCCGCCGGGGCTGGTCGACGACGGCGAGGCCCGGGCGGCCGCGGCGCGCGGCGCCCGTGGCGAGCGGCCCTGGCCGTTGCTGAGCCTCGGCAAGGCCGGCCCCAAGGCGCAGCTCGCGGCGGTGCGCCGGCGCGGGGCGCCGGTGGGAGACGGCGATGCCGCCGGCTGGCAGGCCGTGGAGGCGCGCCTCGCGATCGCCGACCGCGAGCGCGCGCTCGAGGCCCGCTTCAGGACGCTTGCCGCGGAGGTGAGTGCTCCGCCCGGCGCCGCGGGGCCCGCGGCCCTCCGCCGGGTGGCGGAGGCGATCGAGCTGCGCGGGCGCGCGGCCGTGCTGCTCGAGCGCGTGCCGGCGGCACGGCTCCTCTGCCCCGACATCGAGCGGCCGGCCACCGATCCGGCTGAGGCGCGGAGCGTGGCGGCGGCGCTGCGGCAGGCCGCCGAAGCCGCCCGGCTGGAGGCCGCCCGCGAGGGCGCGGCCCGCGTGCGCCTTCTCTTCGAGGGCGAGGACCGCACGGCCGCCATGGCGCGGCGGGTGCTGGACGAGGTGCTGGGCCGTCCCGACCTGCCCGAGGCGCGGGTCGCGGCCGCCTGGGACGGCCTGCGCGCGGTGCTCGACCGCTTGCATGGCCTCGCGGGGGATTTCGCGGCGATCGAGGCCGTGACGGCGCGCATCGCCGCCGCCGGCGCCCCGGCCTGGGCGGCGCGCCTTGCGCGGGAGCCCGCGACCGCGACCGCCGACCCGCTCGTCCCCGCCGACTGGCGGGACGCCTGGGATTGCGCCGCCGCCGACGCGCACCTTGCGCGGCTGGACGCCCGGCGCCGGCTCGCCTCCCTGGCCGCCCAGCGCGCCGAGGCCGAGCGCAACGTCGAGCGGCTGTTCCTCGATCTCGTGCGCGAGCGCACCTTCTACATGCTGGAGCGGCGACTCTCGCCCGGGGTCAAGAGCGCGCTGGTCGAGTTCGTGCGCGCGCTCGGGCGGCTGGGCAAGGGGACCGGGCGGGGCGCCCCGAAGCAGCGGCGCCTCGCGCGGGACGCCATGCGCCGCTGCTACGCCGCCGTCCCGTGCTGGATCATGCCGACCTGGCGGGTGTCCGAGCAGCTGCCCGCCGAGCTCGCCGCCTTCGACCTCGT
>CAXUMV010000038.1:7360-15367 GCA_964252065.1 uncultured Lichenihabitans sp. | reverse complement strand
ACCGGCAGCGCCGCGACGCCGTCCTCCCCGACGCGATAGGTCACCCGAGACAGGTGTCATGACGGCCGAACCCAACGTCGACTTCCCTTCGCCCGGCGGCGAGGCCCAACCCAGCGCCGCCCCCCGCTGGCGCCGCGTCCTCAAGGCGCTGACGACGACCCATCTCGACAAGAACAGCCACCGGCTCCGCTATGTCGGCCTCGCGTTCATCGCGGTGTTCGGCCTCATCTCCGGCAAGCTGGTGCTGATCGGGGTCAGGCCCGACACCTCGCAGAACCTCAAGCACGCCGCCTCCGAGGCCGTCTCGGGCGCCCGGCCGGACATCCTCGACCGCAACGGCGAGATCATGGCGACCGACATCAAGACGATGTCGGTCTTCGCCGAGCCGCGCCGCATCATCGACAAGGACGAGGCCGTCGAGCTCCTGACCGCCGTGCTGCCAGACGTCGACGCGAAAGAGCTGCGCGAGCGACTGGGCTCGCGCAAGGGGTTCGTGTGGGTCAAGCGCGGCATCACGCCGAGCCAGCAGGCCGAGGTGCATCACCTGGGGCTGCCGGGCATCGGGTTCCTGCCCGAGAACCGCCGCGTCTACCCGAACGGCCCCATCGCGGCCCATGTGCTCGGCTTCACCAACCTCGACAACCAGGGCATCGCCGGCATCGAGAAGTGGATCGACGGGCAGGGCCTCGCCGACCTGCACGGCGCGGGGTTCAAGCTGACGCCCGAGGACCTGAAGCCCATCACGCTGTCGGTCGACCTCAACGCCAGCCACGCGGTGCGCGACGAGCTCGCCAAGGGCATCGACCACTTCAAGGCCAAATCGGGCGCCGCCGCCATCATGGACGTGAACTCCGGCGAGGTCATCGCCTTCGCGTCCCTGCCCGACTACGACCCGAACAATCCGGTCGACGCGCTCGACCCCAACCACATCAACCACCTCACGGTGGGCGTCTACGAGATGGGCTCGACCTTCAAGGCGATCTCGATCGCCATGGCGCTCGAGACCAACAAGGTGACGCTGAACACCCGGGTCGACGCCCGCGAGAACCTGCGCTACGGCCGCTTCACCATCCACGACTTCCACCCCGAGCACAAAATGCTGACCGTGCCGGAGGTGTTCAAGTATTCCTCGAACATCGGCACCGCCCGCATGGCCATGATGGTGGGCGTCGACGGCCACAAGGCCTTCCTCAAGCGCATGGGCCAGCTCGACCGCCTGCGCACCGAGCTGCCGGAGAACGCCGAGCCGCTGGTGCCCCGCAACTGGAGCGAGCTCAACACCATCACCATCGCGTTCGGCCAGGGCCTCAATGTCGCCCCGCTGCAGGCCATGATGGCGGTCGCCGGCCTCACCAACGGCGGCAACATGATCCCGCCGACCTTCCTCAAGCGCGAACAGGACGACGTGCGGAGCCAGTTCCCCCGCGTGGTGCGGCCCGAGGTCTCCGAAAGCCTCCGGTACCTGATGCGGCTGAACGCGGTGGAGGGCTCGGCCAAGAAGATCAACATTCCCGGCTACTTCGCCGGCGGCAAGACCGGCACCGCCGACAAGATCATCCACGGCCGCTACGCCAAGGACAAGGTGTTCACCACCTTCATGTCGATCCTGCCGTCCGACAAGCCCAAGTACCTGTTCCTCGTGCTGCTCGACGATCCGCAGGCCGTGCAGGGCACCTACGGCTTCCACACCGCCGCCTGGAACTCGGGCGAGGTGTGCGGGAAGATCATGGCGCGCGTTGCCCCGCTGCTCGACATGCCGCCCAACCCGGTGATGCCCCAGACCCCCTTCCCGCTCGTCGCCCGCCTCGGCATCGGCATGGACAACATCCTGCGATGACCCTCGGCGAGCTCCTGTCCGGTCTCGACGGGGTCTTAGAGGCCGACGCCGGGCGCGCGGTGGCGGGGCTGTCGGCCGACAGCCGCACCGTGCAGCCGGGCTTCGTCTTCTTCGCCGTGCCCGGCGCCCGGGCGGACGGGGCGGCCTTCGTCCGGCAGGCGGTCGACAACGGCGCGGTCGCGGTCGTGGCCGAAGGAGAGATCGAGACGGCCCCCGCGGCCCTCGTGCGGGTCACGAGCGTGCGGGTCGCGCTGGCCCGGGCGGCCGCGCGCTTCTTCCCGCGCCAGCCGGGCACGGTCGTTGCCGTCACGGGCACCAGCGGCAAGACCTCGGTGACCGCCTTCCTGCGGCAGATCTGGACCGCGCTCGGCCATCCGGCCGCCTCCCTCGGCACCATCGGCGTCGTGGCCCCCGGCGGCTCCGACTACGGCTCGCTGACGACCCCCGACCCGATCGCGCTGCATGCCACCCTCGACCGCCTCGCGGGCGAGGGCGTCACCCATCTCGCGCTCGAAGCCTCGAGCCACGGCCTCGACCAGCACCGGCTGGACGGGCTGCGGCTCGCGGCCGGCGGCTTCACCAATCTCAGCCACGACCACCTCGACTATCATGGGAGCACCGAGGCCTATCTTGCGGCCAAGCTTCGCCTTTTCACCGATCTCGTGCCCCCCGGCGGCTATGCGGTGATCGATGCGGACGGCGAGGCGTCCGACACGGTGCGTGCCGCCGCCGAAGCCCATGGCCTTGCGGTGACGACGACGGGCGCGGCGGGCACCGGCCTCAGGCTTCTGTCCGCCGAGCCGCGCGGCTTTGCGACCGCGCTGCGGATCGAGCATGCGGGCGCCGTCGCGGACGTCGAGCTGCCGCTCGCCGGTGCCTTTCAGGTCTCGAACGCGCTGCTGGCGGCCGGGCTTTGCATCGCGACCGGGAGCGAGCCCGGCGCCACGATCGCCGCCCTGGGCTCGCTGGAGGGCGCCCCCGGCCGTCTCGAGCGCGTCGGCGCGCGGCGCGGCGCGCCGGTCTTCGTCGACTACGCCCACAAGCCCGACGCGCTCGACAAGGTGCTGGCGACGCTGCGCCCCTACGCGACCGGCCGGCTGGTCGTCGTGCTGGGCTGCGGCGGCGACCGGGATGCCGCCAAGCGCCCCCTCATGGGCGCCATCGCGGCGAGGGGCGCCGACCTCGTGATCGTCACCGACGACAACCCGCGCTCGGAGGACCCCGCCGCCATCCGGGCCGCGATCCTGGCCGCGGCGCCCGGCGGGATCGAGATTGCCGATCGCGGGGAGGCGATCCGGCAAGGCATCGGGATGCTGCGCGCGGGCGACGTGCTGCTGATCGCCGGCAAGGGCCACGAGACCGGCCAGATCGTCGGCGACACGAACCTGCCCTTCTCCGACCACGCGGTCGCGCGGGCGGCGCTCGACAGCGGGACCGCGGCCGAGCCCCGGCGCGAGACGCCGCCCCCGCTTTGGACCGGCTTCGCGCTCGTGAGCCCGCTGAACGCCCGGGTCGCGGGCAGCATTCCCCCGGGGGTGACGGGCGTCTCCATCGACACGCGGACGCTCGCTCCCGGCGAGCTCTTCGTGGCCATCAAGGGCGAGAACGGCGACGGGCACGACCACGTGCGCGCGGCGCTCGACAAGGGCGCCGCGGCGGCCCTGGTGGACGAGGCGCATGCCGAGGCGCTGCGCGGGGCGGGCGCCCTGTTCGTCGTGAAGGACACGCTCGCGGCGCTGATCGATCTCGGCGTCGCGGCCCGGGCCCGCTCGGCGGCCCGGATCGTCGCCGTGACGGGCTCGGTCGGCAAGACCGGCACCAAGGAGGCGCTGCGCCTGGTGCTCGGCGGCGCGGGCGAGACGCACGCCTCGGCGGCGTCCTACAACAATCACTGGGGCGTGCCGCTCACCCTCGCACGGATGCCCAAGGCGGCCCGCTTCGGCGTCTTCGAGATCGGCATGAACCATGCCGGCGAGATCGAGCCCCTGGTGGGCCTCGTGCGGCCGCATGTCGCCATCGTGACGACCGTCGCCCCGGTGCACCTCGAATATTTCGCCTCCGTGGCCGAGATCGCCGACGCCAAGGCCGAGATCTTCTCCGGCCTCGAGCCGGGCGGCACGGCCATCATCAATCGCGACATCGACACCTTCTTCCGCCTGTCGCGCCGGGCCGAGACCTCCCCGGCCGGCCGCATCCTCACCTTCGGCGAGAACCCAGGCGCCGACGCGCGGCTCGATGCGCTGCACATGGACGCCGAGGGCTCGACCATCGAGGCGACCGTGCTCGGCCAGCCGGTCAGCTTCCGGCTCGGCGCGCCGGGCCGCCACCAGGCCATGAACGCCCTCGCGGTCCTGCTCGCGGCCGAGGCCTGCGGCGTCGCCCCGTTCTTTGCTGGGCTCAGCCTCGCCGGTCTCGCCCCGGGCGCCGGGCGCGGCGAGCGGACGGCCCTGCAGGCCGAGGGCGGCGCCTTCACGCTGATCGACGAGAGCTACAACGCCAACCCCGCCTCCATGCGGGCGGCCCTCGCGCTGCTGGGCGGCACCTCGCCCGGTCCGGGCGGCCGGCGCATCGCCGTCATCGGGGAGATGCGCGAGCTCGGCCCCGAGGCGGCCCGGCTGCACGAGGGGCTCGCCCCCGATGTCGCGGACGCGCAGGTCGACAGCCTTTTTGCGGCCGGCGCCTTGGCGAAGCCGCTTTTCGACGCGATGCCCGCCGCGCGGCAGGGTCTCTGGGCGCCGCAGGCAGCGGCGCTCGAGGCGGCCCTGGCCGAGACGATCCGGGCCGGCGACGTCGTGATGGTAAAGGGGTCGAACGGCAGCCGGATGGGTCCGATCGTCGCCGCCCTCAAGCGCCGCTTCGGCCCCGAGCCGGCCGGGCGGAGGGGTTGAGGACGGTGGCATGCTGACCTGGCTTACGGCCTTCTCGGGCACCTTCAGCCCCCTGAACCTCTTCCGGTACCTGACCTTCCGCACCATCGGGGCGACGGGCACGGCGGCGCTGTTCGTGTTCTTCTTCGGCCCCGCCATCATCGCGGCCCTGCGCCTGAAGCAGGGCAAGGGCCAGCCGATCCGTCTCGACGGCCCGCAGTCGCATCTCGCCAAGAAGGGCACGCCCACCATGGGCGGCCTCATGATCCTGTCCGGCCTCATCGTCTCGACCGCGCTCTGGGCGAACCTGCGCTCGCCCTACGTGTGGATCGTGATGCTGGTGACCATCGGCTTCGGCATGATCGGGTTCTACGACGACCTCTTGAAGGTGACGCGCCAGACCCACAAGGGTTTTTCGGGCAAGAGCCGCCTCGCCCTCGAAGCCCTCATCGCCGCGGTCGGCGTCTGGGTCATGATGCGGGTCGGGCCGGCCAGCACCACGGGCCTCGCGGTGCCGTTCGTGAACGGCTACGTGGCCAATCTCGGGGTGTTCTTCCTGGTCTTCGGCGCCTTCGTGATCGTGGGCGCGGGCAACGCGGTGAACCTCACCGACGGCCTCGACGGGCTCGCCATCGTGCCCGTCATGGTGGCGGCCGCGACCTTCGGGCTGATCGCCTATTTCACCGGGAACGCGCTGTTTGCGACCTATCTCGGCATCAACCACGTGCCCCAGACGGGCGAGCTCGCGGTGGTGGCGGGCGCCGTGGTCGGGGCCGGCATGGGCTTTTTGTGGTTCAACTCGCCCCCGGCGCAGATCTTCATGGGCGACACGGGATCGCTGGCGCTCGGCGGGCTGATCGGCACGACCGCGGTGGCGGTCAAGCACGAGGTGGTGCTCTGCATCGTGGGCGGGCTGTTCGTGCTCGAGGCCCTGTCGGTCATCGTGCAGGTCGCCTCCTTCAAGATGACCGGGCGCCGCGTGTTCCGCATGGCGCCCATCCACCATCATTTCGAGCAGCTCGGCTGGTCGGAGCCACAGATCGTGATCCGCTTTTGGATCATCGCCTTCGTGCTGGCACTGGTCGGGCTGTCGACCCTGAAGGTGCGGTGATGACGCCCGTCACGGCCTGCGCCGGCCGGCACCTCGCCCTGTTCGGCCTCGGCGGCTCGGGCCTCGTCACCGCGCAGGCGCTGCTCGCGGGCGGCGCGCGCGTGACCGCCTGGGATGACAGCGAAGCTTCGCGCGAGACGGCCAGGGCCGCGGGAATCGCGGTCGCCGACCTGCGGGAGGCCGACTGGTCGGCCTTTACCTCGCTCGTGCTGTCGCCCGGCGTCCCCCTCACCCATCCCGTGCCGCACTGGACGGTGGGGCTGGCGCGCGCGGCTGGCGTCGAGGTCATCGGCGACATCGAGCTGTTCTGCCGCGAGCGCGCCCTCACCGCGCCGGGCGCGGACTTCATCGCGATCACCGGCACCAACGGCAAGTCCACCACCACGGCGCTCACGGCGCACCTCTTCCGCACGGCGGGGCAGGACGTGCAGATGGGCGGCAACATCGGGGTGCCGGCCCTGGCGCTGGAGCCGCCCGGCCAAGGCCGCATCCATATCCTCGAGCTGTCGACCTTCCAGATCGATCTCGCCCCGAGCCTTCGCCCGAGCTTCGGCCTGCTGCTGAACCTGACCCCGGACCACATCGACCGGCACGGCACCATGGCGAACTACGCCGCCCTCAAGGAGCGGCTGATCGCCGGGTCGGACCGCTCGCTGGTCAGCGTCGACGACGACTATTCCCGCGCCATCCAGGCGCGGGCGGCGGGACGGACGACCGGGTCGCACGACCCCGTCTCGGTGCGCGAGGGGGTGAGCGCCGGCATCCATCTCGACGGCACCCGGATCATGATGAGCGGCGCTCGCGGCGGATCGCATCGCCTGCGCGGCATCCACAACGCCCAGAACGCCTGCTTTGCGGCCGCTGCGGCGGCGTGCTGGGAGCTGTGGTCGGACGATCCCGACCATCCGGAGGCAACGATCCAGCGGGGGCTGAGCACCTTCGGGGGCCTGCCGCACCGTATGGAGGAGGTCGGCCGGCGCGGCCGGGTGCTGTTCGTCAACGACAGCAAGGCCACCAACGCGGACGCCGCGGCGCAGTCGCTCCGCACCTTTGGCGACATCCACTGGATCCTGGGCGGGGTCGGCAAGGAGGGCGGGATCGCCCCGCTGGCTCCGCTCTTCGGCCACATCGCCCGGGCCTACCTGATCGGCGACGCCGCGGAGGCCTTCGCGGCGACGCTGGGCGACCGGGTTCCGTTCGAGACCTGCGGCACGCTGGACGCTGCGGTCGCCTCCGCGGCCAGGGCCGCCGGGCGCTCGGAGGCGCCCGAACCCGTCGTCCTGCTCGCGCCGGCCTGCGCCTCCTACGACCAGTTCGCCAATTTCGAAGCGCGGGGCGAGGCCTTCCGCTCGCTCGTCCAAGCCCTCGGGGACACGCCATGATCTCGCGCGCCCACACCTCCTCCGTCGCCCGCTGGTGGTGGACCATCGACCGCTGGCTGCTGGGAGCGCTGGGGCTCCTGATGGTGCTCGGCATCGTGCTCGCCATGGCGGGCAGCCCGGCCGTCGCGGCGCGGCTGGGGCTCGACCTCTTCTTCTTCGTGCGCCACCAGATCGCCTTCATGATCCCGGCCGCGATCGTGCTGGTCGCGACCTCCTTCCTCAGCCCGCGCGACACGCGCCGCGCCGCCCTCCTGATCTACGCCGGCGGCATGGCGCTGATCATCCTGGCCCTGATGTTCGGGCACGAGGTGAAGGGCTCGAAGCGCTGGATCTTCGGGGTGCAGCCGAGCGAATTCGTCAAGCCCGCCTTCGTGATCCTCGCCGCCTGGGCCTTCTCCGAAGGCGGCCGGCGCAAGGACGTGCCGGGCAACACCCTCGCGGTGCTGCTCCTGCCGCTGACCGTGGTGCCGCTGATCCTGCAGCCCGACTTCGGGCAGACCATGCTGCTCAGCCTCGTCTGGGCCGCCCTGTTCTTCACGGCGGGCCTGCACCTGTTCTGGGTCTTCGGCCTCGGAGGGGCGGGTGCGGTCAGCGTGTTCCTGGCCTACAAGCTCGTCCCCCATGTGCGCGACCGCATCCTCCACTTCCTCGACCCCAGCAACGGGCCCGGCGCCAGCGACACCTTCCAGGTCGACACCGCCATGGACAGCTTCGCGTCGGGCTCCTGGTTGGCGGCGTTGGAGGTGACTCGCAGCGGCGAATCGAGTGTGTAACGCCCCTTCTCGAGCTGCTCGAACAGCAGATAGAGCG
>CAXUMV010000038.1:1508-7350 GCA_964252065.1 uncultured Lichenihabitans sp. | reverse complement strand
TCCTGGTTCGGCAAGGGGCCGGGCGAGGGCACCTTTAAGCGCATCCTGCCCGACGCCCACACCGACTTCATCTTCGCCGTCACGGGCGAGGAGTTCGGCCTCGTGTTCTGCGTCGCGCTCGCGGGGCTCTTCGCCTTCATCGTGCTGCGCGGGCTGGTGCTGGCCGACCGCAACGACGACCCGTTCTGCCGGTTCGCGGCGGCGGGGCTCGTGGTGCTGTTCGGCGTGCAGAGCTGCATCAACATGTCGGTGAACTTGCACCTGATGCCCGCCAAGGGCATGACGCTGCCCTTCATCTCCTATGGCGGCTCGTCCCTGATCAGCCTTGCGATCGGGATGGGCTTCCTGATCGCCGTGACGCGGCGGCGCCCGCGGGCGGCCGTGACCCAGGCCCCGGGAGACGCCCGCTGATGGGCGTCCGGGTCAAGGCGGTGCCGGAGGGACCGAGGCCGGTGGTGCTGGCGGCGGGCGGCACGGGCGGCCACCTGTTTCCGGCCGAGGCCCTCGCCCGCGTCCTCGAGCGGCGCGGCATCGCGGTGGAGCTGATCACCGACACGCGTGCCCTCACCTATGCCGGCGCCTTTCCGGCCCGCGCCGTGTACGCGGTGCGCGCCGCGACCCCGACCGGCGGCTCGCTGCTGGCCAAGCTCCGCGCGCTGATCGCGCTTGCGGCCGGCACCATCGCGGCGCGGCGGCTCGTCAAGGCGATCGGCCCGGCAGCCGTGGTCGGGTTCGGCGGCTATCCCACCGTGCCCCCGATGCTGGCGGCCGCCTGGAGCGGCGTCCCGGTGATCCTGCACGAGCAGAACGCCGTGATGGGCCGGGCCAACGCCTTCCTGGCCCGCCGCGCCACCGCGATCGCGACGGGCTTTGCGGCCCTCCGCAAGGCGGCGCCCGCCCTCCGGGCCAGGACCACCCACACCGGCAACCCGGTCCGCCCCGCCGTGCTGGCCGCGGCACGCATCCCCTACCCCGCCTTCGACGACGGCCGGTTCCGCATCCTGGTCACGGGCGGCTCGCAGGGCGCGCGGGTCATGAGCGACGTCGTGCCCCTCGCCCTCGCGCGGCTGCCCAAACCGCTGCGCGACCGGCTCGCCGTCATCCAGCAGGCGCGGGGCGAGGACGAGGCCCGCGTCCGCGCCGCCTATGCGGGCGCCGGCATCGAGGCGGAGGTCGCGCCCTTCTTCGCGGATCTGCCGGCCCGCATCGCGGGCGCGCACTTGGTCATCGGCCGCTCGGGCGCCTCGACAGTGAGCGAGCTCGCCGTCATCGGCCGCCCCTCGATCCTCGTTCCCTTCCCGCACGCACTCGACCAGGACCAGGCCGCCAACGCGGAGGTGCTGAAGACCGCGGGCGCCGCGCTCGTCGTGCCCCAGGCCGCCTTCGATCCCGCCTGGCTCGCCGGCGAGATCGCGCGCCTCATGGCCGATCCCCACGCGATCCTCACCCCCCAGGCCGAGCAGGCCAGGGCCGCGGGCCTGCCGGACGCCGCCGAGCGGCTGGCCGACCTCGTGGTCGGCATCGCCGGCCTCCTCCCCTCGACCACCAGGCTTGCCGCATGAAGCTGCCCCGCGAACTTGGCCCCATCCACTTCGTCGGCATCGGCGGCATCGGCATGTCGGGGATCGCCGAGGTCCTGGCCAATCTCGGCTACAAGGTGCAGGGCTCGGACGCCTCGGAGGGCGCCAACATCGCGCGCCTGCGCGACAAGGGCATCCAGGTGTTCGTCGGCCACGCGGCCGAGAATATCGGCCAGGCCGAGGTCATGGTGGTGTCGACCGCCATCCGGCGCGACAACCCCGAGCTCATGGCGGCGCGGGAGAAGCGCATCCCCGTCGTGCGGCGCGCCGAGATGCTGGCCGAGCTGATGCGGCTCAAGACCTGCGTCGCCATCGCGGGGACGCATGGCAAAACCACGACGACCTCGCTGGTCGCGACCCTGCTCGACGCCGGCGGCTTCGATCCGACTGTCATCAACGGCGGCATCATCAACGCCTATGGGACCAACGCCCGCCTCGGCGAGGGCGACTGGATGGTGGTCGAGGCCGACGAGAGCGACGGCACCTTCCTGAAGCTGCCCGCCGACGTCGCGATCGTCACCAACATCGACCCCGAGCACCTCGACCACTTCAAGACCTTCGAGGCCATCAAGGCCGCCTTCCTGACGCTGGTCGAGAACCTGCCCTTCTACGGCTTCGCGGTGATGTGCCTCGACCATCCGACCGTGCAGGAGCTGGTCGGGCAGATCGAGGACCGGCGCGTCGTGACCTATGGCGAGAACCCCCAGGCCGACGTCCGGCTGATGGACGTCGACCTCGCGGGCGGGGTGTCGCGCTTCAACGTTCTGGTGCGCGACCGCAAGACGGGCCAGGCCACCTACATCGAGGACATCGTGATGCCGATGCCCGGCCACCACAACGCCCTGAACGCCACGGCCGCCATTGCGGTCGCGCTGCAGCTCAAGATGCCGGTCGCAACGATCCGCAAGGCCCTGGCGGGATTCGGGGGGGTGAAGCGGCGCTTCACGCGCACCGGCGAGTGGAACGGGGCGCAGATCTTCGACGACTACGGCCACCATCCGGTCGAGATCGCGGCCGTGCTGCGGGCCGCGCGCGCCTCCACCAAGGCCAAGGTGATCGCGGTGGTGCAGCCGCACCGCTACTCGCGCCTGCAGTCGCTGTTCGGCGACTTTGCGACCTGCCTCAACGACGCCGACGCGGTGATCGTGGCGGACGTCTATGCGGCCGGCGAGACGCCCATCGCGGGGATCGACAAGGAGAGCCTGGTGGCCGCCATCAAGGCGCACGGCCACCGTCACGCGGTGGCGCTGCCCGATGCCGCGTCTCTGCCGGAGCTGATCCGCCCCCTCGCGGGCGCCGGCGACTACGTGGTGTGCCTGGGCGCCGGCAACATCACCCAGTGGGCCTACGCCCTGCCCGGCCAGCTGGCCGGAACGGCGTGAGGGCGACCCGCCCCTCATCCTTCCCCCGTCGGGGGAAGGTGGCGCGCAGCGCCGGATGGGAAAAACCGTTCCGACGCCGCCCGGACAATCGTCTCGACCACATCGTCGCGGCCGCGGTCCACCTCGTGGTTCCAGAAGCGCAGGACGCGGTATCCGGTCTCTGCCAGGGCAGCGTCGCGCCGCTCGTCGGCGGCCAGACCGGACGGCAGTCCGTGCTGCTCGCCATCGACCTCCACGACCAGCCGTGCCCGCAGACATGCAAAGTCGACGATCATGCCCTGCAAGGGCACCTGACGCCGAAAGTGCAGATTTTGAGGCCGCAGGGCTCGCAGGCCGATCCAGAGCTTCACCTCCTGCGGTGTCATGGTCTTGCGGAGCGTACGGGCCCGTTCGTTCGCCATGCCGCAGGGTACCCCACCCGTCGCCTTCGGCGCCACCCTCCCCGTGCCGGGGAGGGATCTCCCGCGTACCCCTCAAGGCACGGCTCATCCTTCCCCCGTCGGGGGAAGGTGGCGCGCAGCGCCGGATGGGGGTCGCGGCCTTGATAGCCGAACTGGTGGCCCGGCTGCCCGGCCTGCGAGGACGGTTGAGCACGGACGAGCCGCTGGCGCCTCTCACATGGTTCCGGGCCGGAGGCGCCGCGGAGGCGATGCTGGTGCCCGCCGACGAGGATGATCTCGCCTACGCGCTGGCTCATATGCCGATGGAAGTGCCCGTCACCGTGATGGGTCTCGGGTCCAACCTCATCGTCCGCGACGGCGGGGTGCCGGGCGTGGTGGTGCGGCTTGGCCGCGGCTTCGGGGGCATCGCGGTCGAGGGGGACCGGCTGCGCGTCGGCGCCGCGGTGCCGGACGTCAAGCTCGCGCGCGCCGCGGCCGACGCGGGCCTCGACGGGCTCGCCTTCTTCCGCGGCATCCCCGGCGCGGTCGGGGGCGCGCTGCGCATGAATGCCGGAGCGCATGGCGGGGAGACCACCGATGCGCTGGTCGAGGCGCGGGGGGTGGACCGGAGCGGCACGGTCCGCATCCTCGACCATGCCGCGATGGGCTTCTCCTACCGGCACGCGGCCGCACCCGCGGACGTGATCTTCACCGCGGCGCTGTTCCGCGGGCGGCCGGGCGACCCCGCCGCGATCCTGGCCGAGATGGACCGCATCACCGCCGCCCGCGAGGCCTCCCAGCCGATCCGCGAGAAGACTGGCGGCTCGACCTTCAAGAACCCGCCCGGCCACAAGGCCTGGCAGCTGATCGACGCCGCCGGCTGCCGCGGCCTCGTGCGCGGCGACGCGCAGGTGTCCACCCTGCACTGCAACTTCCTGGTCAACCGGGGCGCCGCCACCGCCGCCGACATCGAAGGCCTGGGCGAGGACGTCCGCGCCCGGGTGCTGGCGACCAGCGGCATCGAGCTTCAGTGGGAGATCAAGCGGATCGGCATCGACGCTCGGGAGCACCCGTGAAGCTCGCTTACTATCCTGATACCGACAGCCTCTATATCGAGCTGACAGACACTCCCAGCGTGAAAACCCGCGAGATCGCAGACGGCCTGAACATCGACTTCGATGCGTCCGGAGCGGTCGTCGGCATCGATATCGATCACGCGTCGCGCAAGCTCGATCTGACAGAGGTGGCGACCACCGCGCTGCCGCTTTCCCCGGCGGCCTGACCGCTCCTGCCCCGGATGGACGCATGACCAAGCACGTCGCTGTTCTGATGGGAGGGTGGTCGGCCGAGCGGGAGGTCTCGCTGAAATCGGGGGCCGGCTGCGCCGAGGCGCTCGAGAGCGTCGGCTACCGCGTGACCCGCCTCGACGTCGGCCGCGACATCGCCGCCCAGCTCGACGCCCTGCAGCCCGACGTGGCCTTCAACGCCCTGCACGGCCGCGTCGGCGAGGACGGTACCATCCAGGGCATCCTGGAGATCCAGCGGATCCCCTACACCCACTCGGGGGTGCTCGCTTCCGCCATCGCGATGCAGAAGGACAAGGCCAAGCTGCTGATGGCGGCGGCCGGGGTGCCGGTCGCCGACGGCCGCCTCGTCAGCCGCTTCGAGGCCGCGCGCGCGCACGCCCTGCCCCCGCCCTACGTGCTGAAGCCCGTCAACGAGGGCTCCTCGGTGGGGGTCATCATCGTGCAGGCCGGGCGCAGCCACCCGCCCCAGGAGATCGGACGGGAGGATTGGGCCTTCGGCGACATCGTGCTCGCCGAGACCTTCGTGGCCGGGCGCGAGCTGACCTGCGCCGTGATGGGCGACCGTCCGCTCGGGGTCATCGACATCGTCGCCAACAGCGGCGTCTTCTACGATTACGACGCCAAATACGCCGCCGGGGGCTCGACCCACATTTATCCGGCCGACCTTCAACCGAATATTTACCAAAAGGTCCAAGACTTGGCCCTCAGAGCGCATCAGTCGCTCGGGTGCCGCGGCGTGAGCCGCACCGACTTCCGATACGACGATACGCCCGCTGGCACGGGCGCGCTCGTCGCGCTGGAGGTCAATACGCAGCCGGGAATGACCGCGACCTCGCTGGTACCCGAGCTCGCGGCTCACGCGGGCCTGTCATTTGGTGAGCTTGTTCGATGGATGGTGGAGGACGCGTCCTTAGACCGCTAGGCGAGGCCGCGCTGAGGATGTTTGGCGTCGCGCCGCCCGCGATCGCGGGCTGGCCGGCAGGGTTCGAGCGCCCCACGCCCCTCCCCCGCCCCCTCACCCGGCGGGAGCGCCGCGTCGTCAAGCGCACGAGCCTCTGGCGGGGGCTCACCCGGCGCGGCGCCCTCGGCTTCGCGCTGATCGCCGCCGTGCTCGGGGGCACCGGCCTCTACGGCGCCGTGCGCAACGGCAGCTACGCCACCTTCGTCGAGGACTACGGCTCCCCGCTCGACAT
>CAXUMV010000038.1:892-1498 GCA_964252065.1 uncultured Lichenihabitans sp. | reverse complement strand
CGACATCGCGGCCAAGGCCGTCGGCTTCTCAATCACGGCCGTGACCATCACGGGTCCCAAGGTGCTGGAGCCGGCGGAGATCCTGGCGGCGGCCGGGATCGACCCGCGGCGCTCCCTCCTGTTCCTCGGCGCCGCCGACGTCCGGCAGAAGCTGACCGCCGTGCCGCTGGTCCGCGACGCCGTGGTGACCCGCCTGTTCCCCAACCGCCTCGTCATCGCCCTCGAGGAGCGCGATCCGGTCGCGATCTGGCAGAAGGACGGCCAGCTCGCCATCGTGTCGGGCGACGGCGTCGTGATCGACACCGTGCGCGACGACCGCTTCGCGAGCCTGCCCTTCGTGGTCGGGGACGGGGCCAACACCAAGGTGGCCGAGTTCCTGGCCGTGCTCGACAGGGCCGGCGACCTGCGCGGGCGGATCGTCGCCGGCATCAGGGTCGGCGATCGCCGCTGGGATCTCAAGATGGACAACGGCCTGCGGGTCGCCCTGCCGGAAACCGAACCCGGGGCGGCCGTGGCCGAACTCGCCGCACTCGACAAGGAGGGCAAGCTTCTCGACAAGGATCTGATCTCCGTCGACCTCCGGATGCCCGGGCGGATGACCGTCCG
>CAXUMV010000038.1:0-882 GCA_964252065.1 uncultured Lichenihabitans sp. | reverse complement strand
GGATGCCGCCGCCGCCCGCGCGGCCGCGCTCGCCAAGAAGCCCAAGGGCAAGGGGTCGACCGAATGATGCCGCCGCGCATGCGTCCGCTGTCGACGCGCAAGAGCGCCGTGCTTTGCGTGCTGGACGTGGGCACGTCCAAGATCGCCTGCCTGATCGCCAAGCTCGTGCCCGGCGAGCCCTCCGATATGCTGCGGGGCCGCACGCACCGCTGCCGCATCCTCGGCATCGGCCACCAGCGCTCGCGCGGCATCAAGGGCGGCGCCGTCATCGACATGGACGAGGCCGAAAGCGCGATCCGCCTCGCGGTCGATGCCGCCGAGCGCATGGCGGGCGTCGAGGTGACCAGCGTCGTCGTCACCGCGACGGGCGGGCGCCTGTCCTCCCAGCACTACCGCGCCAAGGTCAGCGTGGGCGGCAAGACGGTCTCGGACTACGACGTGCACCGGGTTCTGGAAGCCGCCAGCACCACCACGGCGCGCCAGGGCCGGGCGGTGCTGCATTCGCTGCCGACCGGCTTCTCGCTCGACCAGACCCACGGCATCCGCGATCCCCGCGGCATGATCGGCGACGATCTCGGGGCCGAGATGCACGTGATCGGCTGCGATGCGGCGGTCGCCCGCAACCTGATGCTCGCCATCGAGCGCTGCCACCTCACCATCGAGGCCGTGGTGGCGACCCCCTATGCGGCGGGCCTCTCGGCGCTGGTCGACGACGAGGCCGAGCTCGGCGTGGCGCTGATCGACATGGGCGGCGGCTCGACGACGGTCGGCATCTTCGCGGGCGGGCACCTGTCCCACATCGACGCCATCGCGGTCGGCGGCAACCATGTCACGACCGACATCGCCCGCGGGCTGACCACCAAGCTCGCCGTCGCCGAGCGC
>CAXUMV010000037.1:9199-15376 GCA_964252065.1 uncultured Lichenihabitans sp. | reverse complement strand
GCCCGAGAGCCCGGCCTTGCCGAAGGCGTCCGCGAACTTGGCCTTGAGCGCCTCCATGCCCTCGGGCGTCGAGGTCGCGAGATAGGTGAAGATCTCGTGGATGTTGACGGCCCCCGGGATGTGCCCCGCCGCGTAGGCGTCCGGGTTGCGGGCGTCGATCACGACCATGGGCTCGGTCGTCATGACGCTGGACAGTTCGGCGGGCGAAATCAGAATGTCGGTCATGGCGCGGCTCCTTCGGTCGACAGGGGGACGGGTGGGGGATCAGGCGGCGGCGCTGGCGGCCTCCGCGTCGACGAGCGCAAGCATCTTGCGCAGCTGCTTGGTGGCCGGGGTGACGATGGCCACGAAATAGGCCTCCCGCAGGCGGCGCTGGGCGCGGTGCCCCTTCACGTAGCCGCGGGCCCCGCAATGGAGCATGGCGGCCTGGGCGGCCTTGAGGGCGAGCTCGCTGGTGGCGAGCCGCGCCTCGATGACCCGCCGCCAGTAGGGGCGGCTGCGGTCGAAGGGCGTGGCCGCGAGGCTGCGGATCTCGGCCTCGAGCCGGTCGAGCTCCGCCTCGATCGCCTCGGGCTGCACGTCGAGATAGGCGTTGATGGCCCTGAGCTGGACCCGGGCCTCGGTCATGATCGCGACGCAGTCCCGGATGAGGCCGAGCCCCATGCCGGTCTGGAGCAGCACGAACCCCGCCCGGATGCGCGCGATGAAGGGGCCCGACGGGTCGGCCAGGATCATGTCCGCCGGGACCGGAAGGTCACGGAACCGGAGCGCGTAGGTCCCGGTGCCGTCCATGCCCAGGAACGGCGCGCAGGGCGTCGTCTCGAGCGCGGGCTCGGCGCAGTCGGCCAGGATCATCACCGCGTCGCGCGGGTCCTCGCCGCGTCCCGCCACGGTGCCGAACAGGTGGTCGGGGCCGAGGTTCGACACCCAGGGCAGCGCGCCCCGCACCGTGACGGCCCCGCCCTCGCCCGCGGTCGCCTTCAGCTTGAGCGTCTCGATCCCGAAGAGGGTCTTCATCGGGTTCGACAGGCCCGTGCCCCCGAGCACGGCGCCGGAGGCGACCCGCTCGAGGTACCGATCCCGCAGCGCCGCGTTCTCGGTGTTGGCGACGTACCAGACGAGCGTGTTCTGGCACCACCCCATGAAGGCGCTGGCGCCGCACACGGCGCCGACCGCCGACGTCACCTGGATCGCGGGCCAGAGATCGGCCTGCCCCGCGACCGGGATGTGCCGGCGCCACGCACCCGCCTCGCCGAGCCGGCGCATCGCCGTCTCGGGGTAGGACCCCTCGTCGATCGCGACGACGTTCGGTGCAAGCTCGGTGGCGATGACGTCGGCCACGGCGTCCGCGACCACGCCGGAGCGGGGATCGTCGATGCGTGCGGCTGCAGACATGGTCATGACGATGGTCCCTAGGCCCGAGGCCGCCTCAGGCCGGCCTCACCTCGACGTTCACCGGGCGGATGAAGGTGTTGGCGACGGGCGACCACTTGGTGACGTGATCGATCAGGGCGGCCACCTCGGCGTCGGAGACGTCGCACTTCATGTCGACCTTGATGCGCACGTCGGTGAAGCCGACCGGCTTCTCGGCGAGATCGCCCGTGCCCCAGACGCCGGTGATGTTCAGGTCGCCCTCGAGCTGCAGCTCCAGCTTCTCGACCGTCCAGCCGCGATGCACCGCATTGGCGTGCAGGCCGACCGCGATGCACGAGCCGAGCGCGGCGAGCGAGGCCTCGGAGGGGTTGGGCGCCGTGTCGTCGCCCAGCAGCGCCGGCGGCTCGTCGACGATGTAGGGGGGCAGGTTGCGGATGTAGTTGGCGTGCCGGAACTTGCCTTCCGCGACCGTCCTGCACTTCAGGGTCTTGACGACCGTCGGGTTGGCCTTGCCCGAGGCGATCAGCTGCTCGAGGCCGGACTTGTCGATCGGGGCGAGGCAGCCGGTGAGCACGGGCTTTTGGGCGAGGGCGGACATCGGGCGTTCCTTCGAGCTCAGGTGACGAGGCCGGCACGGCCGGCGCACGAGCCATCCTACAGACCGTTCTGTTTGCAAGAAGCACGACGCGTGCCAGCCGTCCCGCCCTCTAGGAGCTCCGCGCGAGCCGCACCTGGCTGGGCGAAGCCGCGCCGCCCCTGGCGTTGCGGCGGGCAGGCTGCCGGTTCGGGAGGCAGCGCCGCGGGGAAGCGCCGCGGGTCCCGCTACTCGGCCGCCTCGGCCTGATCCGGGGCCACGCCCGAACGCCCGTCGAAGCGGCGCCGGGCCGCGGCGATCTCAGCCATGTGGGCCCGGGCCCACGACCCGAGCGCCATGACGGGCTCGGACAGCGAGCGGCCCAGCGGGGTCAGGGCATAGTCGACGCGCGGGGGAATGGTTGGGAACTGCGTGCGGGTCACCATCCCGTCGCGCTCCAGCCCCTTCAGGGTCAGGGTGAGCATGCGCTGGGAGATGCCGCCGACCTGCCGCTTGATCTCGTTGAACCGCCGCGGCCCCTCGCAGAGCAGCATGACGATCAGCACGCTCCACTTGTCCCCGACACGCGCCAGCACCTTGTTGACCTCGGCGCATTCGCTCGGAGGAAACCGGCAGGCCGAGGCGGTATCCTGCATGTGCGCGGGTGACAACGATGTGCCTCCTTGCGGGCCTGTCCGAAGCCTTTATTAGTGCAGGTCACAAAATGAGACCATGGAGAATCGCATGAAGATCCTGCATATCGACTCGAGCGTCCTCGGCGCCAATTCGGTCAGCCGGCAGATTTCCAAGGCGGCGGTCGAGTCCCTGCGCCAGACCTCGTCGGGCTTCGACGTCACCTATCGCGACCTTGCGGGCCACAGCCTGCCGCATCTGTCGCCCGAGCACCTTGCGGCCGCGCAGGGCGCCGTGCCCGAGGCCGGCCCGGTGCAGAGCGACATGACCGAGAGCGCCGCCGCCCTGGAGGAGTTCCTGGCCGCCGACGTCGTCGTGATCGGGGCGCCGATGTACAACTTCACGGTGCCGAGCCAGCTCAAGGCCTGGATTGACCGCATCCTGGTGGTGGGCAAGACCTTCAAGTACGAGGCGACCGGCCCGGTCGGCCTGGCCGGCGGCAAGCGGGTCGTCGTGGCGGTGTCGCGCGGCGGCGTCTACGCCCCCGGGACCCCGGCGGCCGGCGCGGAGCACGTGGAAAGCTACCTGCGCGCGGTGTTCGGCTTCATGGGGATCACCGATGTGAAGGTGATCGTCGCCGAAGGCCTGCAGATGGGCCCCGAGCCGCGCGAGAAGGCCCTCACCGGCGCCCTGCAGGAAGCGGGCAGCCTCAAGGCCGCCTGAGGACGGTCCCGGCCCGCGGCCGTCCTCCCGCTCACCACCGGAGGAAGGCCCGGCCGGCCACAGAGCCGACCAGCGCCATCGCGGCGCTCGCGAGCCCGTACCACGTCGCGACGAACAGCGGGCTGTCGTCGGGACAGTGGGAGGCATAGAAGGTCGCAGCGATCCCGCTCGCCGCAAGGCCCGCCACGGCCCCGGTCAGGCCGGGCCTCGTGGGAGCCCCCCGGCGCAGGCAGGCGATCAGGACGCCGAGCGGCCCGATCGCCATCGCCGGGATGGCGAGCAGGCAAAGTAGGGCATTGGTGCCGACCAGGCGTGGTCCCCAGGCCTGCGCCGGTGTGCCGGCGAGCTCCGCCAGCACCCCGGCGAGCAACAGGCCGGGCACGGCCGCCAGGAGCCATGTCCACACCCCCGGCGCGGCCCCGGGCCGGGAGAGCGGAAACAGCAGCCCGACCGCCGCGGCGGCGAGGGACAGCGTGACGACGAACTTGAACAGGAAGCGGACCGTGCCCGCCGCCTGAGACAGGTCGGGCCGGATGCCGAGCGCGGCGAAGAACACCAGGGCCGCCGCCAGCACGCCCGCGATGAGGCCGACCCCGTACAGCGTCCGCAGCGACCATCGAGGCGTCAGATTCTGCGTGAGATCGCTGATCAGGTCCTCTGTCGACACGGTGCTCAACCTGACAATCCCTCCGGCGGCGCGCCCCTCGCCGTCATCATCGTGCACATGGCGCCGCGGTTCAACGGCGCCTGCAGGCATCCGGCCGCCTCGGCACGGGCGACCCCTGTCCCGAGTTCGATCGAAGCGGGCGGCCGGTTACGCGGGGGCCGATCGAGCTCCGCGCCGACGGGCCGTCCCGGAGCGCTGGAATCCGGGCGTCGAACGCGGTATCGTCGCAACGATATAATCTTCGTCGGGCATCGAGGTGACGGTCAGCACATGGCGAGCCGATTGGGCGCTCAACACGCCACCAACATCATGGGGGCCCTGTCGGAGGCCTCCCGCCCGCTCAGCGCCTATGACCTCCTGGACCGCCTCAGGCCGACCGGGGTGGCGGCCCCGCTCACCGTCTACCGCGCACTCGACAAGCTGATCGCCTCGGGCAAGGTGCACCGCATCGAGTCGCTGAACGCGTTCGTGGCATGCCGCACCGGCGAGCATCACCGGCACGATCCCGAGGCGGGGGACCAGAGCAGCCGTCCCCGCAGCGTCGGCTTCGCGATCTGCGACAAGTGCGGGTCGGTGGAGGAGTTCGTGGAGGACAAGCTGTTCGCCCAGCTTCACCGCGGGCTCGCCAAGCGCAGCTTCAAGCCCGAAACGACCGCGGTCGAGGTGCACGGCCTCTGCGCCGATTGCCGCGCATCGGGCTGACGGCGGTAAGGTTAACGGAACGGAAATGCCCGCTCCTGCCCCGCGCCGTCCGCCGCACCCTGGCCAATCGAAATGCGGCGTGCCATATCGGGGCAGGCAGGGAAAGGCGAAGCGGCCGCCGGGACCTGTGATTGTGACAACGCTCGTTTCCGGTTCGGCGCGTTGAGCGTCAAGTCCGCGAATGGCCAGGCGTGCCCGCGATGAAAGATCGTTTTCGAGACGTCGACTGGCTGCCGATCGGTGTCATCGCCGCTGCGGCCGTCATCCTCGGCCTCAGCCTGGGCCTGCCCGGAAAGTTCTTCGGCTCGCCGGCGTCCCGGCCGCCATCCGCCACCGCGACCGACGGCCAGGCGGTCCTGGCCGCCGACCAGCTGGCCGAGGCCCGCAACCGGGCCGCCCAGGCCGACGCGCTGCAGGCCAAGCTGACCGTCGAGCAGACGCGCGCCACAATGCTCGACCGCGAGCTGACCACGGCCCGCGCGCAGGCCGCCGCGGCGGCCGAGGCTGCCGGCAAGCTGGACAGCCAACAGCAGCAGGTAGCCGCGCTGACCGCGCAACTGACGGACGCCCGGCGCGCCGCCGCGGAGGTCGAGTCGTTGCGGGCGCAGGCGGCCGCCGCGCAGGCGAGGCAGGAGGCGCTCGACAAGGATCTCGCGGCCGCCCGGACCCAGGCGCAGGCCACGACGGAGACGCAGGCGAGGCTCGACGGCGAACAGAAGAAGACCGCCGAGCTTGCGGCGCAGCTCGCCGATGCGCAGAGCCGCGCGGCCACGGTCGACACTTTGCAGAAGCAGCTGGCGAGCCAGCAGGATCGGGCGGCCGCCCTCGACCGCGATCTCACGCAGGCCCAGGCGCAGGCCACGGCGGCCGCCGCGACGGCCGCGCAGCTCGAGAGCGAGCAGAAGCGGACCGCGGCGCTCACCGAGCAGCTCGCCAGCGCGCAGGCCCATGCGGCCGACCTCGACCGCGATCTGGCCGGGGCCCGGGCGAAGGGAAAGACTGCCGCCTCCTCCGGCACGGCCCGGCCGCCGTCGGCCGACGCGCAGCGCAGTGCGGCGCAGCTCGACGCGTTGCAGAAGCAGCTCGCCGCCGAGCAGGCCCGCGCCGCGGGCCTCGCCGGGCAGCTGGCGGACGCCCAGAAAGGCGCGGCCCAGCTCGACGGGCTGCAGAAGCAGCTCGCGGCCCAGCAGGTCAGCGCGGCCTCCCTGGACGACGCGCGCGCCAAGGCGGAGGCTGCGGCGAAGGCCGCGGCGGACCAGCTTAAGGCCGAGCAGGCCCGCGCCGCCGCACTGGCCGGTCAGTTGGCGGACGCGCAGAAAAGCGCCGCAGAGGTCGAGGCGCTGCAAAAGCAGCTCGCGGACGCGCAGGCCCGCGCGGCGTCCCGCGACGGCGAGCTCGCTACGGTGGCCGCCAAGGCCGGGGCGGAGGCCGAAGCGAGGCTCAAGGCCGAACAGGCCCGCAGCGCGGCCCTCGCGGGGCAGCTGGCGGAGGCGCAGCGCCGTGG
>CAXUMV010000037.1:0-9189 GCA_964252065.1 uncultured Lichenihabitans sp. | reverse complement strand
CCGTTCACGGCCGGCTACTGGATGTTCCTGCACCGCAACCGGGACCGGCTGGTCGGCAACCACCGCCTGACCCGCTCCTTCACCAGTCTCGACCGGCTGTCCGACCTGGACAAGCTGCTCGCCGACCACGACCTCGCCGATGCGCGGGGCACCGAGGTCAAGACCGAAGCCCAGGCGGGGGATCAGATCAAGGCCGAGCAGGCCCGGGCCGCGGCTTTGGCTACGCAGCTCGCGGAAGCGCAGCGCGACCGGGCGCAACTGGACGGATTGCAGAAGGAGCTCGCCGGCGAGCGGACCCGCGCCGCAGCCCTCGACCACGATCTCGCCGAGGCCAGGGCCCGGGCCGAAGCCGCCGGACAGGCGGGGGACAAGCTCCTGACCGAGCAGACACGCGCCGCCGGTCTCGCCGAGCAGCTGGCCGAGGCCAGACGAAGCGCCACCGAGGTGGATGCTTTGAAGACGCAGCTGGCCGCCGAGCAGGCCCGGGCGGCATCGCTCGACCACGATCTCGTCAGTGCCCGCGCGCTGACCAAGGCCGCCGCGGAGGCCGGGGCCAAGCTGCTCATTACCGAGCAAAGCAAGTCCGCCGGCCTTGCCGAGGACCTGGCCGACGCGCAGCGCGACACGGGCAAGCTCGAGGCCCTGCAGCGGCAGCTCGCCGGCGAGCAGGCCCGCACGGCCTCGCTCGACCACGATCTCGAGGACGCACGGTCGGAGGCCAAAGCCGCGGCGGAGGCGAGCGCCAAGGCGCAGACCGAGCAGGCCCGCGCGGCCTCCCGCGCCACGCTCGACGCCCTGCACAGCGCGGCGCAGATCGACATCCTGCGCAAGCAGCTCGCCACCGAGAAGGCGCGCTCCTCCGCGCTCGACCAGGATCTCGACGCCGCCCGGGCCAAGGCGTCGGCCGACGCCGCGCGGGAGCGTCAGGGGGCCGAGACGCGCCTGCCGGCGCCCGGCGTGCCGGATGCCGTGGCCACGGACCGGACGGCCGCCATTCCGGCCGATCCCGGCAGGCCGCCGCAGGCCGCGGCGCCCGGCGAAGGCGGGGACATTCCGGCTCCTGCCGCAGTGACGGCGGCCGCGCAGGACCCGCCTGTTCCGGGCAAAAGCGCCCTGCCCGACGGCATCCCGGCGCGGGTGCTGCTGCGCTACGCCCGCAACAGCGCATCCGCCCGCGCCCGCGCCACGTATCTTGGGGCGACGCTCCGGGCCAAGGGACTGGACGTGACCGATCCCATCGCGGTCACCCCGGACCTGAAAGGCAACAGGGTCGTTTACTTCTATGGCGGGGATCAGAGCAACGCCAAGCGAATCGCAGCACTGCTGGAGATATCCGGGGCCGTTCAGGGCCGGCTTCCTACAACAGATCCGCTGCCTCGGCCCGGAACGATCGAGATAACGATCACCGGTTAAACAAGCAGTAAAGGGAGTTCGACATGCGTACGATACGGTACACCATTCCGGTTCTTGCGGCCGTGCTCGGCGGATCCGCCGCCGTGGCGCAGACCACGACGACGCCGGCCGAGGCGACACCCCCCGCGACCGCAGCGCCGGCCCAGCCTGCGCCGCAAGGGGACAAGGCTCCGGCCGGCTCACCCTCGCTGGTGATCTACTTCCAGAGCGGCAGCAGCACGCTGCGTCCGGAGGACAAGGCGGTCCTGGATCGCGCATCGCGCGCCTATAACGAAGGCAAGCCGATCGTCATGATCCTGACCGGCACCTCCGACCGTGTCGGCAATGCCGAGAAGAACCTGACCCTGTCGCAGCGGCGCGCCACGGCGGTGCTGACCGGGCTGCTGGACCGCGGCATTCCGGCCGATCGCTTCCAGGTTCTGGCCAAGGGCGAAACCGAGCTGGCGGTCCCGACCGGCCAGGGCGTGTCCGAGGCCCAGAACCGCCGCGTCGAGATCACCTGGCGCTAGCGTGCCGTGCGTGCCCTGACGCGGTTGGTGCTGGGTCTCCTCGTCACCTGCGGCGCGGATGCGGCGCGCGCGCAGGCCGTCGACCCGACCGCGTTGTTCAACGAGGCGGTTCGCCTTGATCTGAGCGGCGAGGATGCGGCACCGCGGGCCTTCGACCTCTACCGCCGGGCCGCCGAGGCGGGGCTGCCCGCGGCCGAATTCAACGTCGCGGTCATGTTCGACAGCGGCCGCGGCACCGCGGCGGACATGACACAGGCCTCGACCTGGTATGCCCGCGCCGCAACGCATGGCGACCAGCGGGCCGCCTACAATCTCGGACAGCTCTACGAGAACGGGCAAGGCGTTCCACGCAACGTGGATCTCGCCCGCGCCTGGTTCAAGGCCTCGGGCCTGGCGGCCGCCCAGGAGCGGATCGCAGGGCTGCGGACGCCCCCCGCGGGCGGAAAGATCCTGGCCTTGCCGCGCTGCGTCGTGCCCGCCGCGGGCAGCAGGTCCACCCCCGGGGTGGGCGGCATCGAGCTCGTGTGGACCTCCGCGCAACAGCCCGAGCCGGTCCGATTCTTCGTGGAAGTCCGGGAGGTCACGCCGGCGGGCTCGGCCGAAGTCTATTCGGGGTTCGTGGAGACCTCCAGCCTTCTTGCGCCCGTGCCTAACCCGCGGGGCAGCTTCGCCTGGCGCGTGACGGCGCTGGGCCGCAAGGCCAGCGGCTACATGGCCAGCGACTGGGCGCCGTTCAGCGTCGCCGGCCCGTAGGACTCCGCGAGCGGCCGTCTGCCTCGCGGCGTCCGCGTCAATGACAATCCGCTGCACGGCGCTTGACGACGCGCCGGTCGGGCTCGCCGGGAAGCTGCACGGGTCCCAGGCATTGCAGCGCCGCCGAACGCGCGGCGCCACGGAGCGTGCGCTCGGCCTTGCGCAGCGCGGAGGCCGGATCGGCGGCGAACACGGCCACCACCTGGCCTTCCCGGCGATCCGAACCGGCCGCCTGCGGCGCTATGCTGACGAGATAGGTGGGCACGGCCGTCTCCGCGAAAGGCTCAGCTCGAGGGACCCTGCCCGGCAAAAGGTAAAATATTCGGCCGGGCGGCGGCTTGCCTTTGCCTGGTGCGTGGCAAGGCGCAGCGCCCCCGTGATGCAGGTTCGGCGGAGTCCAACCGTGGATCTCTTCGCTCGCGAAGACGACACCGGCGTTCAGCGCCGGTTCTGCCCGATGCGGCTCGGTATGAATGCAACCGCAAGACCGGGCGGCGATGCCCGCCCCCGCGCTTGATGCCGCAGCGGTTGGCCAATCGGGTCCACATGGCCTAGATTGAGGGCTGTCACGCGAGAACGGCCGATGAGCGACGACGCACGAGATTCCGGATCCGGCCTGGCGGCGCCCTCGCCGCGCGACCGCATCATCGATGCCACGATGGAGCTCGCGGCCGAGCGCGACTGGAGCGACTTCGGCATCGCCGAGATCGCCGTGCGGGCCAAGGTCTCGCTCGCCGAGTTCCGCGACGCCTTCCCGTCCAAGGGGGCGGTACTCGGCGGGCTCTCGCGCCGGATCGACCGCCTGGTCCTCGAAGGCACCACGGCGGGTCTCGAGGACGAATCGGCCAAGGAGCGCCTGTTCGACGTGCTGATGCGCCGGCTCGACGCCATGGCGCCCTACAAGCTGGGGCTCGAGAGCGTCGGCGAGTGGGTCCGCACCGATGCCGCCTCGGCCGCGGCGCTGAACGCCGTCGCGCTCAACGCCATGCGCTTCATGTGCGCCGCTGCCGGCATCGATGTCGAAGGCCGGCTCGGGGCCCTGAAGCTGCAGGGGCTCGTCCTTGCCTGGACGCGGGTGCTCGCGGTGTGGTTCGAGGACCAGGACGCGGGCCTGTCCGGCACCATGGCGGCGCTCGACCGGGAGCTGGAGCGCGGCGAGACGCTGGTGCGCCGCGTCGACGACGTGGACCGCCTCGCGAGCCCCCTGCGGCTGCTGGGCCGGGCCATGATGGACACGCGCCGCCGCCTGCGGGAGCGCCGGCGGGAAGGAAGCACGCGGCGGAACCCGGAGGCCGATCCGGACGTCGCGGCCGCCGATCCGGCGATCTGAGGGCGTGGCGGGCTCCGATGGGCTTGCGGCGCCCGTGATCGCCTATGAGGACTTTCAGCGCGTCGACATCCGGATCGGCACCATCGTCCGGGCGGATCCCTTCCCCGAGGCGCGCAAGCCGGCCATCAAGCTGGTCATCGATTTCGGCCCCGCGCTCGGCCGCAAGACATCCTCCGCGCAGATCACCCGGCACTACGATCCGGCGGGTCTGGTGGGCCGGCAGGTCGCGGCCGTCGTGAACTTCGCCCCGCGCCAGATCGGCCCGTTCATGTCGCAGGTGCTGACCCTCGGCTTTCCCGATGTGGGCGGCGAGGTGGTGCTGGTCGCCCCGAGCCAGGCCGTCCCCGATGGCGGGCGCCTGTTCTGAGGATTGCGGCCGTCAGGCCACGTGGGCCGGCGCGGCATCCCAGGCCGGCGGGGGCTCCCGGCCGAAGATGAGGGCAAGGTTCTCGCGCTGCGAGGCGGTCCAGGCTTCCGCGGCCCGGTAGGCGGCCGCGGCCAGCCGGTCGTAGACGCCGCGGTCCGAGATGACGTGCTCGATGGCGCGGGCGAACCCCTCGGCGTCGTCGTCCCCGACCACGAGGACGGCCTTGCGCAGCGCCTCGGGCAGGCCCCGCGCCCCGACCTCGGTGGTCACGACCGGAACGCCGTGCGCGAGCGCATCCAGCAGCTTGATGTTGATGCCCGTGCCGACCCGCACGGGGTTGACCGACACCGCGCCCCGCTCGAAGACCTGTGCCAAGTCCTCGACATAGCCGATCTTGACCAGGGCGGCGTGGTCCGCGACCGCCTTGCAGATCGAGCCCGCCACGTGGAGCTTCAAGCCGGGGTGGCTGGCGGCCAGCAGCGGCATGACCCGCTCCATGAAATAGGCGAGGCCCTCCCGGTTCATGCCGCTCGCAGATGCGATGAAGCTCAGCGACCGGAACTCGGCCGGCCTGACCCTCCGGCTGACGTCGAGCAGGTGGCTGACCGTGCGGACGGCCGGCGCGGGGGGCTGCATCCGCCGGATCAGCGCGGTGGCCTCGTCCTCCTGGATGGCGATCACGACGTCGGCGCGGCGCAGCCCGCGTTCCTCTTCCCGAGGCGTGAGCGAATAATAGGTGTAGGGCTGCCCCCGCTGCAGGAACAGGCGGTGGCGATGGGCGAAGATGTCGTGCGTGTCGATCAGCTTGAGGGCCGGCCCCTCGACGGCTTCGAGGATCCGGGATGCGAAGACGTGCTCGACCAGCACCGCATCGAACGGCGTTGTCGCCTGCAGCCGCCGGAAATCATGGCGGAAGGGCCGGTAGAACAGCTCGTCGAGCCCGTGCAGGTAGTGCTTGTCCGGGTGCCGCCGGAAGAGGACGTTACGCGTCAGCCGGCCCGCCAGCCGGCGCAGCTTGTAGGTCAGCGACCACGGCCAGCGGCGCCGGAAGACGTGCAGGCGCCCCGCGCCGATCTCGCGCTCGTGGGCTTCGACATCGAGGCCCAGGTCTGAGGGCGTCGACAGGAGGATGAAGGTCACCTCGTGACCCAGCGCGCGAAGGTTGCGAAGCAGGGTCAAAATCCTGGCCTTGTGGCCGGCATCGCAGGGGAACAGCGAGACGGTGGACACCAGGGCTATCTGCATCCCGGTCCTTCCGCGCGGAAGACCGGCCGGAGCAAGGCGCGTCGTGACATCGGCACCAGGGCGAGGCGAACGCCCGCGCCATCCGGAGGGGACGGCGTCGCGACTCGGGGTGGCCTCGGACCGCAGTTACCATGAGCCGACCCGGCGCCGCAACTTACGCGTGTGTTTTCCTGAAACGAGCGGCAATTTACGGCGCCTCACGCGGTGGCGATCTGCTCCTCCACGGCGGTGCTGGTCTCGAGCGGGTGGGCGAGCGTGCGGTTGAGCTGCGCCTTGTCGAGCTCGCCTTCCCAGCGGCTGATCACCACGGTCGCCACCCCGTTCCCGATGAGATTGGTGAGGGCCCGGCACTCGCTCATGAACTTGTCGATGCCGACCAGGACGGCGAGCGACTGGATGGGGATGTCCGGCACGATCGCGAGGGTGGCGGCGAGCGTGATGAACCCGGCCCCCGTCACGCCCGAGGCGCCCTTGGAGGTCAGGGCCGCGATGCCGATGATCTCGAGCTCCTGCCCCAAGGACAGCGGCGTGTTGGTGGCCTGAGCCAGGAACAGGATCGCCAGAGTCATGTAGATGTTGGTGCCGTCGAGGTTGAAGCTGTAGCCGGTCGGGATCACGAGGCCGACGACGCTCTTGGAGGCGCCGAGCCGCTGCATCTTCCGGATCATGTGCGGCAGCACGGTCTCCGACGACGAGGTGCCGAGCACGATCAGCAGCTCATCCTTGATGTAGGCGATGAAGCGGATGATCGAGAAGCCGCACAACCACGCGATGGCCCCGAGCACGACCAGCACGAACAGGAGGCTGGTGAGATAGAAGGTCAGGATGAGATAGCCGAGATGGGCCAGCGCGTTCGCCCCGAAGGCGCCGACCGTGTAGGCCATGGCCCCGAAGGCGCCGATCGGGGCGAAGCGCACAATGATGGCGATGATGCGGAAGAACATCTGGCCGGCGGCATCGATCGCCCCGGCGATGCGCTCGCCCGCCTCCCCCATGCGGGAGACCGCGATGCCGCTCAGGAGCGCCACCAGCAGCACCTGCAGGAGGTCGCCCTTGGCGAGCGCGTCTAGGAAGCTCGAGGGGATGATGGCCAGAAGATGCGCCGCGACGCTGTCGCCCTTGGCGGAGTTGACGTAGGTCGCGACCGTGCTGGGGTTCAGCGAGGGATCGATGTTGAAGCCCTGGCCGGGCTTGAGCAGCTCGGCCATGCCGACGCCGACCACGAGCGCGACCGTCGAGACGGCCTCGAAATAGAGCAGCGCCTTGAGGCCCACCCGGCCGACCCGGCCGAGATCGCCCATGGTGGCGATGCCATGCACGATCGTACAGAAGATCACCGGGGCGATCATCATGCGGATCAGCGCGATGAAGGCGTCGCCGAGCGGCTTCATGGCCGCCCCGAGCTTGGGATCCAGGATGCCGAGCGCGATGCCGATCGCGATCGCGATCAGGACCTGCACGTAGAGCACGGCGTACCAGGGTTTTGACGCCGCCGGCACGGGCTGCGCCGACAGGACCGCCGCATTATCCATCGCCCCCTCCCCTTATTTTGAGGGCAGCCTAAGAGGGATCGGCGCCGATGGCCAGCACAGGCTGTTCTTTCCCAGGCCATGCCCTCCCGCCTCGGCGTGGGGCGAAGGGGCCGACCGGGAGGGGTTCCCTCGACCGGCGCGAGAACCCGGGGCGGGAACCATTGGCGGAACGCTCCGTTAGCTCTGGGCACGGTGTTCGACGGGCGTCCGATGACGTTTTGAATGGACGACTCCTGAGACCTGGACCGCCGGTTGGGCGGAACCGATGCGCGTAAGGGCCACGGAGCCACGGTCAGGCCATGCAGGTAGAAGAGCGCCTTGCGTTTGCACTCGAGGCGACGCGGACGGGCCTTTGGACGTTCGATCGCTCGGCCTCGACGGTGGAATGCGACCTCGCCGCCAAGGCGATGATCGGCAGCCCCGCTGCATCCATCATCCCCTTCGACCGGTTCCTGACCCTGTTCGCCGACGGCGACCGGACCGCGGTCTCGCATCTCGTGGCCGAGCCGGAGGGCGCCATGGACGGTCGCCACGAGCTCGAATACAGGGTGCGCCGGCTCGACACGGCGGCGCCCCGCTGGCTCGCGATCCGGGCTCAGCCCTGCACGAGGGCGGGCGTCGTGATCGGCTCAATCCGCGACATCACCGACCACAAGCGCGACGACGAGCAGGTCCACATGCTGATGCGCGAGGTGACGCACCGGTCCAAGAACCTGCTGGCCATCATCCAGGCAATGGCGCGCCAGACCGTCAAAGACAGCCTGTCGGCCGTGGAGTTCGAGAACCGCTTCTCGGCGCGCCTGCGCGGCCTCTCGTTCTCCCACGAGCTTCTCGCCAGCCAGGACTGGCGGGGAGCTTCGCTGAAGGAGCTGGCCGAGGGGCATCTCAGCCACCTGCGCGAGCGGCACGGCGACCGCGTGGGGATCCAGGGTCCGATCGTCTTCGTACGGCCGGAGGCGGCCCAGAACATCGGGCTTGCGCTCAACGAGCTCGGCAGCAACGCGCAACGCTTCGGCGCGCTGTCTGGCGATCAGGGAACGGTCCGCCTGCAATGGCACATCGACGCCGACGAGACCCGGCCGCACACCCTCCACATGCTGTGGACCGAATCAGGGGCATCGGCGACCGTGACCCCGCCGGTCCGCCAGGGGTTCGGCACCAAGGTCATGGAACGCGTGGTCGCCCGCGCGCTCGATGCGGACGTCACGATGTCCTATGCGCCGAGCGGCCTGCTCTGGTCGCTCCGGATGCCGCTGTCGCATATCGCGACCGACCTCGGGGCCTGAAAGGCCCCGGAACAACGCCGACTTTCATGGTCTCCCGTCATCGCGACGCGCGAAGCATCGTGGCGCTCCATGATTGCCGCTTGGAACGGTGGATCGCCACGCTTCGCTCGCGATGACGGCATCGTGTTCCCAGACAGCCGGTAAGCGGCCGGGTCCTGGATCCCAGGCTCAGGCGGCGCTTTCCTTGGCGCGCTCGGCACGCTTGCGCTCGTTGGGATCGAGCTTGGTCTTGCGCAGCCGGATCGACTTCGGCGTGACCTCGACGAGCTCGTCGTCCTCGATATAGGCGAGCGCCTTTTCGAGCGTCATGCGGATCGGGGGGGTGAGGCGCACCGCCTCGTCCTTGCCTGCCGCCCGGATGTTGGTCAGCTTCTTGCCCTTGAGGACGTTCACCTCGAGATCGTTTTCGCGGGTGTGCTCGCCGATGATCATGCCCTGGTAGACCTTCACGCCGGGGTCGATCATCATCGGCCCGCGGTCCTCGAGGTTCCACATGGCGTAGGCCACGGCCTCGCCCGCATCGGTCGAGAGCAGCACGCCGTTGCGGCGGCCGGTGATCTCCCCTTTCCAGGGCGCGTAGTTGTGGAACAGGCGGTTCATGATCGCCGTGCCCTTGGTGTCCGTCATCAGCTCGCCCTGGTAGCCGATGAGGCCGCGGGTGGGCGCGTGGAAGACGAGCCGCAGGCGGCCGCCGCCCGAGGGGCGCATCTCGATCATGTCGGCCTTGCGCTCGGACATCTTCTGCACGACGACA
>CAXUMV010000036.1:0-15453 GCA_964252065.1 uncultured Lichenihabitans sp. | reverse complement strand
CGTGGCTCACCGCTTCGAGCAGGATGTTGCCGGACGCGAGCCCGTTGGTGTCCATGGCGAAGCATCCGCTCGCCACGGGGCCGTCCACCCGGAAATCGGCGTGGACGGTCTCGAAGGGCAGCCAGGCGGGCGCCTCGGCCATGAGGTCGCGTCCCTCGATCCACAGGAGCGGCACGTGGGCGGGAAGCGGGGCGGCCGACCGCCGGGCGAGGCCGTCGAGATCGGCGAGAGCGAACCGGCCGGCGAGGTCATGGGCGCTGCCGAACAGGAGCGGCTGCTGGATGTTCTCGGCATGCCAGGTCTCGATCGCCTCCATGATGCCGGACACCTTGGCCGAGACGAGATCGATGCCCTTGCCGTGGAACACCGCGCTCGAGCGCGCATTCGGGCGGCAGACCGCGACCACCGGCAGGCCGATGCGGTCAAGCCCGGAGACGTTCGCGACACGGGTGATGCCGTAGCGCCCGAGCGTCGGCAGCAGCAGCCGCAGCGTCTCGTCCGGCGAGCGGGCCCGGTGCGTGCCCCGGCGATGCGCCTTGAGGATCGTGTCGGCATTGGAAGGCGGCACGGGCGCTCGTCTCTCCTCCCCGTTGGCACGGCACATTGAACCAGAGCGCCGCCGCAAAACCCAGCCTGCCCCTGCGCCCATCGGGTCGGGGGCGGTGTTCACCATCGTGGTTAGGGTTGATTGCGGGCGACGCTCGCCCGGGCCGTGTCCTTGGGCTAGGTCTTTTTGCGAGCCCAGGGCCTGCCTCGCCCGTTCGGATGACGTCACGGCCCGGGCTGGATCGCTTAGTTCTTTTCATCGGCCACTATTCTGATGCCGCGCCTGAGACTCATGCCAGGGCGGGACCGTATCTCTTCGAAACGCGACAGCGCAGGCCGAGGCCTTACTCGAGCCGCGCGGGTTTATTTGGAGTAAGCGCCATGCGCCATTCGGAAAAGGACAACGAAACCTTCGTCCGGTTCAGCTGGTTCTGGACCCCCCTCGCGATGCTCGCAACCGTCCTGCTGGTGATCATGGCCGTGCTGGCCGTCCCGGTGCTCTTTGTCGTGACGCAGCTCAGCCTTCCGCGGCCCGTCAAGCCGCTGCGAGGCGCCTGAGCAAGGACGGTCCGCCGACCCATGGCGCGCCGGCTCAAGGTGTTCCAGGCCCAGTTCGGCTTCTGGGATTGCGTGGTCGCGGCATCGAGCCAGGCCGCGGCGCTGCGGGCCTGGGGCACGCGCCAGAACCTCTTCGCCGATGGCGAGGCTCGCGAGATCACCGAGGAACATGCCGTCGCGGCGGCCGTGGCCCATCCCGAGACGCCCTTGCGACGGGCCGTGGGATCGAGCGATCCCTTCAGCCTCGAGCCGCGCCTGCCGCAGATGCCGGCGGCCGCCCCCCGCCCTGCGAGCCGGGCGTCCGCAAAGCCGAAGCCCACGCGCGCGCCTACCGCGCCGCCCGATCGCGGCGCGCTCGATGCCGCCGAGGCGGCGCTGCTTCGCCTCGAGGCGGAGCGAGGCCGGCAGGAGGCGGAGTTAGAGCGCCGGCGGGCCGCCCTCGAAAGCGAGGATGCCGCCGCCCGGCAGACCTACGCCGCGGCGCGGTCCCGCGCCGAGGACGACGTCGAGCGCTGCCGCAAGGCTTTCGTCGCAGCCGGCGGCAGGCTCGCGCGCTAGCTTGCCTTGCGCGAGCGGGCCGGCGTCTTGCGGGCCGGCTTGTCCTTGGCCGTCTTGTCCTTGATCATCTTCTCCTGGGCCGCCTTCGCGCCGGACACCTTGCCCTTGGCGGCTTTGCCGTCCTTCTGTCCAAGGCTCGCCCGCAGCGCCGCCATGAGGTCGATCACGTTGGTGTCCGGCGGCGGGGCGACGTCCTCGACGTCATGGCCCTTGCGCTTGGCCTCGATCAGCGCCTTCAGGGCGTCCTCGTAGCGGTCCTTGAACTCGCGCGGTTCGAAGGGGCCGTCCTTCTGCTCGATGATCCTGGTCGCGATGGCGATCATCGACTCGTCCGGCGCGGCATCGCTGATGCCGTCGAAGATGCCCTTGGCGTCGCGGACCTCGTCCGCCGTCCGCAGCGAATAGGCCAGCATGCCCTGCCCGCGCGGCTCCAGCGCCAGGATGCGCTCGCGGGTCGACAGCACCACCCGGCCGAGCGCGATCTTGCCCGAACGCGCCATCGCGTCGCGGATGACGCCGAACGCCTCCTGGGCCATCTTGCCGTCGGGCGCCATGAAGTAGGGATGGTCCCAGTAGATGCGGTCGATGTCGCCTTCCGGCATAAAGCGCTCGATGTCGATGACCTTGGTGCTTTCCAGCCTCACGGCCTTGATCTCCTCGTCGGAGACCAGGACATACTTGTCCTTGGCGACCTCGAAACCCTTGACGAGATCGGCGCGGTTCACCGGCCCGGTATCCGGGTCCGTCGTGACCATCTTGATGCGGTTGTTGGTCTCGGGATTGATGAGGTGGAAGTGGACGTCGCCCGCGGCGTTGGTGGCGGTGTAGAGGGCGACGGGGCACGTCACGAGCGACAGCCTCAGGTGGCCTTGCCACGTCGGACGGTACGCCATGATTGTTGTGCCCCAGACCGCCCCGCCCCGATGCCGGCCGGCGTCCGCTCAACGAGCTCCGGGAGGCATTTGTTCGTCAGCCGGTCGGGGTGGCTTCGTTGGTGTCGAGGTGGATCGTGAAGCTGTGCTCGTGGCCGCTCGCCAGGTCATGGACGATCACCCCGACGGCCGAGGGGTCTCCGGCCCGCAGATGCAGGTGCTCGACATAGGCGATGGCCGCCGCCTCGAAGGTGGGTTCGCTGACGAGGCGTCCGTGATGGCCGTCCTCGTGACGGGCCCGGACTTTGAACTGGCGGGAAATCTTGGCTGTCTCGGGCATGCGACGTCTCCTGCGGGTCCAACGTCGGCGCGCGAAAAAAGACTCATGGGCTCCCGGCCGGTCGTTTGGACACGCTCCGACGGTGGCGGGGCCTCGCCGTCGACACTGTTTGCCTAAGACTTCGGCGGAGGCCCACGATGTGGGAATCCGGCGGCCGACATCGCCTGTTTTATAGCCGCGATACTGGGGAACCATTAGGTGACGGCACCGTTTCCAAGGTTCATGCACCTCTGAGGGAGGACCTTGTTCACGGGCCGTTGCGGCGGCCGGGTGGCAAGGATGCGGTCCGGCTCCGGCAACGGAGTCACGGCGGTGCCGTGAAGCTCCCAGGCGCGAGGCCGGCCGCTTGGGTGTCCCCTCCTCGACTGGCCGGCACGGATGCAACGCATGACCGATCTTCAAGACAACGAAGTCCGAAGCCGCACGATCACGGCTTTCTTCGATACCCGCGCCTCTGCCGACAAGGCGGTCGCCGATCTCAACGCGGCGGGGATCCCCAAGCAGCACATCACCGTCACCGGAAGCGGCACCACGGCCGGCGCGACCTCGGTCGAGGGCGACAAGGGCTTCTGGGACTCGCTCAAGGACTTGTTCCTGCCCGACGAAGACCGCAGCGTCTATGCCGAGGGCCTTCGCCGCGGCGGCTTCATGGTTGCCGTCCGGAGCGAGGAAGCGACCTACAACGAGGTTCTCGACATCCTCGATCAGGACGGCGCGGTCGATCTCGAGCAGCGCGAGGCCTCCTGGCGCAGCGAAGGCTGGACCGGCGGGATCAGCGACACGCTGACGACGCGCAGCGCAGGAGCCGCGCCTCTTGCGGCCACGACGAACCTCACCGCCGCCAGCACCTCGACCCGCACCGAGCAGGCGAGCCTCGCCACTGGCAGCGTCAGGCAGGGGACCGGCGCCGCGGTCGGCCGCGACGAAGTGATCCCCGTCTACGAGGAGCAGCTCCAGGTCGGCAAGCGTGACGTCAATCGCGGCCGCGTCCGCGTCCGCAGCTACATCGTCGAGACCCCGGTCAACGAGCAGGTCAGCCTGCACAGCGAGACCGTCCAGATCGACCGTCGTCCGGTCGACCGCCCGGTCGGCGCCACCGATCTCGCGTTCCAGGATCGCGTGATCGAGGCCGAGGAACACGCCGAGGAGGCGGTCATCGCCAAGGACGCGCGCGTCAAGGAGGAGATCACCCTGCGCAAGGTCGCCGACGATCGCGTCCAGACGGTGTCGGACAGCGTACGGCGCACGGAAGTCGAGATCGAGGACAATCGCGGCGCCGTCACCGGCAGCGCTCGCGGGCTTCTCGACACAAGCCTGATCGTCGAGCACATGGACGTGATCGGGTCCGACGGAACGAAGATCGGAACCGTCGATCACCTCGATGGGCCGGACAAGATCAAGCTGGCCAAGAACACCTCGCCCGACGGCCAGCATCACTACATCCCGGTGTCGTGGATCGACCACGTCGACACCCACGTCCACCTCAAGGCCAGCAGCGTCGAGGCGAAGGCCGGCTGGTAACTGCCGACTGACGGCGACGACATACGGGGCGGCCGGGGATCCCGGCCGCCCCGATCTGCGATGAAGGCATGGCCGGCGAAGATCGGTCAGGGTGAGGACGAGATGCACGTGAAGCATGCGGGTTTGCGGCATCCGACGAGCGTCGTGCTCGCCCTGATCGCGGCAGGCATGACGGCCGGCGCCGGCACTCCGGCGTCCGCCGAACCGCTGGCCAACTGCATGACACGGATCCTCGCCGACGTTCCGGCCGAGGAAGCCCGCGAACAGGTCAAGTCAAAGGGCGGGACCTTCGGCCCGGTGACGCGCATCAAGGTCAGCAGGCAGACCGGCCGGATGGTCTACTGCTCGGGCCCATCCTACTGCTACTGGTCCAATGCCTTGGAGCTGGTGTCGCCCTGTCGCATCAAGCGCGACAACGACGTGCACGACAACGATTGGTTCGTGTACTTCACGCGGTGAGGGCAGCGAGGCCCGACGATGGATCGCTTCGCTGGGCTCGCGAAGACGACCGCGTCCTCCCGACATCGGTTGTTCTCGGTGAGCCTTCTCCCGAGACCAAGCTGCATCGACAAAGATTGGCGTCGCCCACCCCCGTCGTCTTCGCGAGCGCCAGGGCGCTGACCAAACGGGTATCCCGCGCGGAACTGTCGAGAACTCGCCACGCCCGTCGAACGAGGCACGGCTCTTGCTTCCATCTTCATCGCAAGGCCATGCTTGCGGCATTCTGCGCGGTTCGCACGCTGGCCGCTCGCGGTTGAGGAGTCGATGATGCGTCTAGCGAAGCTCTTGTTGATGGTTGGACTGGTGGCCGGTGGCACGCATTCGGGAGCGATGGCCAAGGAGTGGACGACGATCAGGTTCGGAACGGACGCAAGCTATGCGCCGTTCGAGAGCGTCGACAGCAGCGGCAAGATCGTCGGGTTCGAGGTCGATTACGGCATGGCGCTCTGCGAGAAGATGCATGCGACCTGCTCCTTCCAGAACCAGGACTGGGACGGCATCATCCCGGCCCTGCTGTCGAACAAGTTCGACGTCATCTTCTCCAGCATGAACATCACGGCCGAGCGCAAGAAGAAGGTGTTGTTCACCGACATGTACTACGCGACGCCGCCCGTCTTCGTCGGGCAGGCGAGCGGAAGCTCCGATACCTCGCCCGAGGCCCTCAAGGGCAAGACGATCGGCACCCAGTCCTCGACCATCCACTCCAATTATCTCGAGAAGTTCTACAAGGGCTCCGACATCAAGGTCTATCCGACGCAGGACGAGCCCAATCTGGACCTCGCGAGCGGCCGGCTCGACTACGTGGTCGGCGACCTGCTCGTGGAGAAGGACTTCATCGACAAGAAGGGGAACGGCTGCTGCAAGCTCCTGAACAAGATCGACCGCATCCCTGACATCCACGGACCGGGCGTCGGCGCCGCGCTGCGGCCGGAGGACACCGATCTCGCTGGGATGATGAACAAGGCCATCGCCGACCTCGATGCGGACGGCACGTACAAGAAGCTCGAGGCCAAATACTTCACGGACGACATCCGCGGCAAGTAGCGGTCGCGCCATAGGCAGGAGGCTCTCGCCATGACAGCTCTGAGCCTCCTGTTCGGTCCCGATGGATGGGGCGGGCTGCTGCTGCAGGGGGCGATCGTCACCCTACTGCTCGGCTTGGCGACGCTGCCCGTGGGGTTCGGCATCGGGCTCGGGCTCGCTGCGCTGAAGCGGTCGAAGAGCCGGGTCGTCCGCGTCTTCTGCGAAGCCTACACCACCTTCTTCCGCGGCATCCCGGACCTTCTGGCCCTCTTCATCATCTATTTCGGGGCGCAGGCGCTTCTCGACAAGCTCGGCCGGGCCCTGTCGCTGGGCTTCCACCTCGAACTCAACGCCTTCGTGGCGGGCGTGCTGGCCCTGGGGCTGATCGCGGGGGCCTATTCCAGCGAAGTCTGGGTCGCGGCCTTCCAGTCGGTGCCGAAGAACCAGACCGAGGCCGCCTTTGCGGTCGGCCTGACCAGCCGCCAGTCGTTCTTCCTCGTGGTCTTCCCCCAGTTGCTCCGCGTCGCCCTGCCGGGCCTGGGCAACGTGTGGACCATCATGCTGAAGGACACCTCGCTCATCTCCACCCTGGCGGTGCTGGATCTGCTGCGGGCGGCCTCCGAGGCCAGCCGCGCGACGCAGAACCCGCTGCTCTTCTACAGCGCCGCGGCGGCCGTCTACCTGCTGTTCAGCATCGGGTCCGCCCTCGTTCAGTCCCGTCTCGAACGCCGCGCCGGCCGGGGGTTTGCGTGATGGCGGATCTCCTGCAAGGCCTCGTGGGGTTCGTCTACAACGCCGACATGCTGGCGACCTACGGGAGCCGCCTGCTCGACGGGTTGCGCATCACCGTCATCGTGGTCGGCGTCTCCTTCGTGATCGGTTTTGCGCTCGCCTATCCGGTCTGCCTCGCCCGGATGTCGCGCAACCCGCTCGTGGCGAGCCTCGCGCTCGCCTATACGACCTTCTTCCGTGGCACGCCGCTGCTGTGCCAGCTCTACCTGATCTATTACGGGGCGGGCGAACTGCGGCCGTTCCTGCAGTCGGTCGGGCTGTGGGTGTTCCTCCGCGAGGCGTTCTTCTGCTGCCTGCTCGCCTTCACGCTGAACACCGCCGCCTACCAGGCGGAGATCTTCCGCGGTGCGCTCAGTGCCGTCTCCCGGGGCCAGCGCGAGGCGGCTGCGGCGCTGGGCCTGTCGGGCTACCGCATCAACCGGCATGTGGTCTGGCCGCAGGCCTTCCTCATCGCCCTGCGGCCGCTGGGCAACGAGCTGATCAGCCTCATCAAGGCGAGCGCGCTCTCGGCCATCGTCACGCTTCTCGACCTCATGGGCCAGACGCGCCACATCTTCGCGCGCACCTTCGACTTCACGGTCTATCTCTATGCCGCCCTGATCTATCTCGCGATGACCGAGGTGATCCGCCGGGTCTGGGGCATCATGGAGCGCCGCCTGTCGCGTCACCTCGTGCGCGTGCCCCGCATCGACGGCAAGGCGGCCGCAGCCGATGCCCCGACGCTGGTCCCGCTCAGCGACGGCGTGTCGGCCCACTGAAGGCGACTAGGCAGCGCGGAAATCGGCGATACGGCGACCCGATCGCGCACGGCGAGGGAACCCATGGCCCAAGCCCCGCATTGGCACGTGCACGGCTTGGCTCAAGCCATTGATTCTTATTGATGGACATCGTCGAGCGGCGAACACCTGCCGGGATCGGCCGGCACGTGAGTGGGGAGAATGACAATGCGTTTGAGGACTTCGACTTTGGCCCTGGCGGCCGTGGCTTTCCTGGCCGTCGCGGGCGGTTCGGCGATCGCGCAGAATCCGAGCGGCGCCGGCTCGGGCCAGCATGGCGTGGGCGCGGGACCCGACCCGGTCACGACCGGTGCGCAGGGCACGCCGGATGCATCGCAGCCCGGCATGGCCCCGGCCGCCGCGGCGGAAGATGAAGCCATGCCCGCGAAGAAGACCGCGAAGAAGCATGGCAAGATGAGCCACAAGAAGAAGCACACCATGTGATCATGGTCTCTTCGCCGGCCGTTGCCGGCGTGAGGACATCTGGAAAGGGCGGCCTGCGGGTCGCTCTTTCGCGTTGAGGGCGATTGTTCAGGTCATCGACACGGGTTTCGACCGCAGCCGCGCGGCCGTGCCGGGATCCGCCCGGCGGCAAAGCTGCGGCGGCAGCCCGCGCATGATGAGTTCGGCATCCGCCACCGTCATGCGGCCGATCTCGAAGAGGGCGTCGGCCGTTCCGCCCGCCCGGTGCGCCGACAGCAGCAGGCCGGGCATGGCACGGACCGGGTCCTCGGCGGCGACCGGCTCCTGCGGAAAGACGTCGGTCGCAGCCACGATCCGGCCGGCGCGCACGGCCTCCAGCATGGCGGGGAAGTCCACCACCGCGGCGCGGCTCATCAGCAGGAACGCGGCGCCCGGCGGCATTAGGCCGAACTCCCGGGCGCCGATCATCGCCTCGTTCTCGCTCGTGACGCTCGCGAACATGAAGACGACCCGGCTCGCCGCAAGGAGCGCGTCGAGCGAGGCCGGCTCGCACGCCTGCCGCCGGATGATCTCGTCCGGCAGCCAAGGGTCGTAGACCCGCACGGGGTTGCGGAACGGGACGATCAGCTCGCGCAAGGTCCGCCCGAGGTCGCCGAACCCGATGATCCCGACCGGCGCCTCGGCAAATCGGAAGCTCGCCTGGTTGCCGGCGAGGCCGTAGAGCTCGGTTCCGGCCCGGAACGCGCGGTCGGCTGCCGTGATCCCCCGCGCGAGGTCGAGCGCCATGCCGAGCGCCGATTCGGCGACGGCCGAGGCGAAGGCGCCCGCGGGCGTCAGCACCCAGATGCCGCGTTCCTGGCACGCCTGGTAGTCGATGTTGGGCAGAAGGTTCGTCTCGACGTTGATCACGGCGCGCAGATGCGGCGCCCGGTCAAGCCTTTCGCGCGAGAGGCCGGTCTGGCCGATGACCAGAACGGTCTCGGGCAACAGCCGGTCGACCTCCGCCTCACTCATCGGCGCGTCCTCGCTGACGACCAGCCGGCCGAGCCGTTCGAGCCGCTTGCGCACCGCGGGCTCCATGATGAGGTCGAGGGTCCGCGGCAGCGGATCGACCAGGATGACGGAACCGGACATCACACTCTCCCTTGAGAGCCGAGCAGAGGATCGGACGACCCTCTCATACCAGGTCGCACCGAAGAAGACCGATGTCGCATGCCCCTGCCGTCCCCGCGACCGCAGCGACGCGACGACCGACCGGGTCAGACCCGCCCCGGCCGTCAACTAGTTCGCGAGCGTGTCCCCCGCGTCATTGGCCTGCCATTCATCTTCGGTGTTTGATGGTCCGCGGCGATCGGCAGAGGCCGGCGGATGAAGGAAGCACGATGATGATGACCCGGATGGCACTCGGGGTGGCGCTTGCTGTGGCCCTGTGCGGCGGCACGGCGGCTCTTGCTAAGAACAGCGGCCCGACGCTGCAGGACCGGCAGCAGGCGGCGTGCTACAGCGACGTGCAGCGCCTTTGCGGAAACGCCATTCCGGACGCGGCCAAGGTCGAGGCCTGCATGGCCGACAAGCGTCCGCAGGTGAGCAAGAAGTGCTCGGACATGTGGGACATCAAGAGCTGAGGAGGGACGAGGTCCGCGGCGGAGCACCCGTCGAGCCCTGCCCGATGGCGGGGCAGGGCCGCTGACGGTGGTCGCCATCGCCATCCACAGCGGCTGCGGCGTGATGGCGCGGGCGGAGCTCGACGAGGCGGCCTGGGCCGCGGCGCGGGCCGACCTCGAAAGCGCGTTGCGGGCCGGCTGGGGCGTGCTCCGGGACGGCGGCGCGGCGCTCGATGCCGTCGAGGCGGCCGTGGTGGTCCTGGAGGACTCGCCTCGTTTCAACGCCGGGCATGGGGCGGCGCTGAACGCCGCGGGCGAGCACGAGCTCGATGCGTCGCTGATGGATGGCGCCGATCTCAGGGCGGGCGCGGTCGCCGGCGCACGGCGGACGCGCAACCCCATCCGGGCCGCGCGCGCGCTTCTGGAGGAGGCCGGCCCCGTGCTGCTGATCGGCCCCGCGGCCGATGAATTCGCCGGGCGCCGCGGGCTCGCGCTCGTGGATCCGGACTACTTCACGACCCCGCGCAGTCGCGCTGCGCTCGCGGCCATGCAGGCTCGCCTCCAAGCCGGGACCGCGGCGGCCGCCACCGAAGCCGAAAAGCACGGCACGGTCGGCGCCGTGGCGCTCGACCGCGCCGGACATCTGGCGGCCGGCACATCGACCGGCGGCTATACCAACAAGCCTGCCGGCCGGGTCGGCGACAGCCCCATCATCGGGGCCGGCACCTATGCGCGGGACGGAGTCTGCGCCGTCTCCGGCACCGGCCAGGGCGAGTTCTTCATCCGCCACGTGCTGGGCCACGAGATCGCGAGCCGCATGGCCTATCGCGGCGACACCCTCGAGGCGGCCGCCGAGGGCGTGATGGAGCTCCTGGCGCCGCACCGGATCGGGGCCGGGCTGATCGCCATCGACGCCGAAGGCCGCATCGCCGCCCCGTTCAACACCGCGGGCATGTTCCGCGGCTGGGTCACGCCCGCGGGCGACCTCGGCGTCGCGACGCATGCGGAGATCGTGCACATCGGCCGTCTTGGCTGACGGTCGCGGCGACGGCGCCGGAACGATCTCGCCGACGATGCCCTTCTCCCGCTGTCGCGGGGCGAAGGGGCTCACCGGAAAGCGTCACGCCACGCTTCATCGAGGACGACCGGTCTCGAACGCCGATATCGTCTTTGCGAGCGCAGCGAAGCAATCCATCTCCCAGGCACACGAACCGCCATGGCGATCGCCACGGCGCTGACGAAGAAGGAGGGGTTCGGCTGGGTGGAGGGGCCTGCGAATCGACCAGCGACCCCGGCGCGCCCTGTTCAACACGCCGCCCCGCGCCTATGCTTCGCCCCATCAGAACTCCCGGAACCGATCATGGCCGCCGTCGTCCTCACGCCGCATTTCCACAACCAGCCGGGCGTGCCGGTGATCAAGGTGCGGGTGCACGAGTTCATGTGCGTGGGTGCCCTGCCCCCCTTCGATCATCCGCACGTCTTCATCGATATGGGCGGCAGCGAGGATGCGGTCTGCTCCTACTGCTCGACGCGCTTCGTCTACGATCCGGGCCTGCGGACGGTCTGCGATCCGCCTGCCTGCGTCTTCGAGCCGACCTCGGTTCCCTAGGCGGATCGCTGCCCCGGGCGTGATGCGGATCACGATCGCCGGCGCCGGCATCTCGGGCCTGACCCTCGCGCTGGCGCTGGCGCGCCGGGGCCTTGCGGCGACGCTGCTCGAGGCCGCCCCGGCGCTGAGCGAAGCCGGCGCCGGCGTGCAGCTGTCGCCGAACGCGACCCGGATCCTGCGCGAGCTCGGCCTCCTGGAGGCGGTCGCGGCCTTGGCGGTGCGGCCGGCGCAGGTGCGCATCCGCCGCGCGCGGGACGGCGCCGATCTTGCGCTCATGCCGCTGGGGGACAGCGCCGAGGCGCGCTACCGTGCCCCGTTCCTGCTCATCCACCGCGCCGACCTGCAGGCCGTGCTCCTCGACGCCGTCCGGACGGAGCGCCGCATCACGCTCGAGACCGGCGTCCGCATCGACGAGGTCGCGATCCGGGCGGACGGCGTCATGCTGCGCGAAGGCGGCGGCGGGCAGCGGGCGGCGGACGGCCTCGTCGGCGCCGACGGCATCCATTCGCGCGTCCGCCGCCTGATCGCACCCGAGGAGGGCCCGCCCGTTTCGAGCGGTCGCCTCGCGTGGCGCAGCCTCGTCCCGGCCGGCGCCGCCCCGCCTCATGCGCGCCTTCCCGCCAGCAATCTCTGGCTCGGGCCGGGGGCGCATCTCGTGCACTACCCGGTGCGCGGCGGACGCCTCGTCAACGTCGTCGCGATCACCGGCGATGGCCCGGGCCAGGGGACGGACGCGGGCGAAGGGGCCGCGGTCGGCGACCCGGCCCGCCTCGCCCGCGCTTTCGCGGCCTGGAGCGAGGACGCCCGCGCGCTCGTCGCCGCCGCGCCGGACTGGCGCGTGTGGCCCCTGTGCGACCGCGCCCCGCTCAGGCCGTGGTCGCGCGGCCCCGTCACGCTGGTGGGCGATGCCGCCCATCCCATGCTGCCGTTCCTGGCGCAGGGCGCCGCCCAGGCGACCGAGGACGCCGCCGCCCTGGCCGACGCTCTGGGCCGGCATCGGTCCTTCGCCGAGGCCGCAACGGCCTATGAGCGCGCCCGTTGGAACAAAGCGTCGCGGGTGCAGCGCCAATCGCGCCACCAAGGGCGTATCTATCACCTCGGCGCCCCGGCCTCCCTCGCCCGCGACGCCGCCTTCGGCCTGCTCGGGCCGGCCCGCATGCTGGCCCGCTACGACTGGCTCTACGGCGCTTGAGGACAGGGCCCCACGGCCCTTGCGACAACTGGCAAACCGCGTCCGCGCCCGCGATAGTGACGGCAAAGAGCTGATTCGGACCCTGATGCCCAGCGAACAAGAACAACCCGACCTGCGAAGCGCCCACGTCATCGTGGTCGCCAACGAAAAGGGGGGCACCGGCAAGTCGACGCTGTCGATCCACATCACGGTCGCCTTGCTGAAGGCGGGCTTCGCGGTCGCCAGCATCGACCTCGACACGCGCCAGCGCACGCTCACGCGCTTCATCGAGAACCGCCAGTCCTGGGCCGCCTCGAGCGGCGTGCCGATCGAGCTGCCCTTCCACCACGCCCTCGACCGGGGCGAGACTAACGATCTCGCCGAGAACGAGACCCGCGAGTTCGCAGGCTTCGCCGAGGCGATCACCCAGATCGAGCACGACTACGAGTTCGTGGTCATCGATACGCCGGCGAGCGACAGCTATCTGATGCGCCTCGCCCATTCGCTGGCCGACACCCTCGTCTCGCCCATCAACGACAGCTACATCGACGTCGACGTGTTCTCCCGCGTGCATCACGACCGCGCGCGGCGCGGCGCCATCGCCCACTACGCCGACCTCGTGCTCGACGCCCGCCGCAAGCGCCGCCAGGCCGATGCCGGGCTGATCGACTGGGTGCTGGTGCGCAACCGCATGGCGACCCTGCAGTCGAACAACGCCCGCCAGATCGCCGGAAGCCTCATCAAGCTCGCCCCCGAGCTCCTGTTCCGCATCGCCGAGGGCCTGCACGATCGCGTCATCTTCCGCGAACTGTTCCCCATCGGGCTGACGGCGCTCGACGGCATCGAGGCCGCGAGCCGCACCGGCACGCTGACCGGCTCGCAGCAGGCTGCCCGGCAGGAGATCGCGACCCTGATCGACACGCTGCAGCTGCCCGTCCGCCTGCCCGAGCGGCCCTATCTCGACGCCCGGCATGCCTGGTTCGAGAAGATCGCGACCTATTACGAGAGGCTGGCCGCGGAGGCGCGGACGCCGCGCGGCTGACCGCGCGCCTCGCCCCGGGGCGGGCCCGGCCCGCCGGCCGGATCGAAAGGGGGCAGCCAGACGTTTTCGGCCTCGCCATGAAGATTTTCGAATGCCAGGTCTGCGCCCAGGCGCTCTACTTCGAGAACACCGCCTGCAGCCGCTGCGGGCATCGGCTGGGCTACATCGCCTCCGACCGGCGGGTGGCCGCCTTCACGCAGGACGGCGAGGACGAGGCGGGGGTCTGGCGCGTGGCCGGCGACCCCCGGCGCCGTTACAGGTTCTGCGCCAACGCGCGTCACGATGTCTGCAACTGGGTCGTCGACGCGGACGGGCGCGAGGACTACTGCGGCGCCTGCCGCCACAACCACGTCATCCCCAACCTGTCGCGGCCCGAGAACCGCGTGCTGTGGCAGATGATGGAGCGGGCCAAGCACCGCCTCTTCTACACGCTGATCGCGCTGGAGCTGCCGCTGGTCACCCGCGAGGAGGACGCTGCCGAAGGGCTGATCTTCGACTTCCTCGAGGACACGGCCGACAACAAGAAGGTCATGACCGGCTACGCCCGCGGCAAGATCACCATCAACATCGCCGAGGCCAACGATTCCGAGCGCGAGCGCCGGCGCTCGGTGATGCGCGAACCCTACCGCACGCTGCTCGGCCACTTCCGGCACGAGATCGGCCATTACTACTGGAATCGCCTGGTGCGGGACGCGCCGGCCGCCGAGGCGTTCCGCACCCTCTTCGGCGACGAGCGGGTGAGCTACCGTGACAGCCTGCGCCGCCACTACGCCGAGGGCGCGCCGGAGCGGTGGGCGCTGGGGTCGGTCAGCCCCTATGCGACAAGCCATCCGTGGGAGGACTTTGCGGAGACCTTCGCCCATTATCTGCACATCGTCGACGCGCTCGACACGGCGAGCGAGTTCGGCATCGGCGTGCATCCCCGCCACCTCACCGATCCCGCCGCGCTCTCGGTCGAGATCGATTTCGAGCCCCAGCACGCGGCGAGCATCCAGCCGCTGATCCAGGCCTGGCTGCCGCTCACCTTCGCGATCAACAACCTGAACCGCAGCATGGGGCAGACCGACTTCTATCCGTTCGTCCTCTCGCCGACGGTCGTGGACAAGCTCGGCTTCGTGCACGACCTCGTGCATGGCCGCGCCGGCCGCTCGCCGCGGCCGCAGGCGGCGGTGCCGGCCGACAGCAACCTGCCGGTCGACGAGGATACGGCGCGCGACGGCGCCCCCCTCCGCGGCTTCGAGCCCTGAGGCGGAGCCCCCTCGATTCCGCTTGGCCTCCGCTCGGGCCCCGTGCGATGCTCGGACGACGCCACAGAGGCGCCCCTCGAGGCGCCGAAGCCAGGATAGCTCCCATGACGGTTCGAAGCGGCCTGACCTCCCTCCTCCTGGGCGCCGGCCTTGCGGCCCTGGCCGCGGCAGGCGCCATGGCGGCCGACGTCAAGCCCGCGCTGATCTACGACATCGGCGGAAAATTCGACAAGTCCTTCAACGAAGGGGCCTTCCACGGCGCGGAGCGCTTTAAGCAGGAGACCGGGATCGACTTCCGCGACTTCGAGATCAGCAACGACGCTCAGCGCGAGCAGGCCATGCGCAAGTTCGCGCGCGACGGCTTCAGCCCGATCCTGGCCGTGGGCTTCTCCCAGGCCGATGCGATGACCAAGGTCGCCGCCGAGTTCCCCAAGACGCATTTCACCATCGTGGACAGCGTCGTGAAGCAGCCCAACGTCGAGTCGATCGTGTTCAAGGAGCAGGAGGGCTCCTTCCTGGTCGGCATGCTGGCCGCCGAGGCGAGCAAGACCGGCAAGGTGGGCTTCGTGGGCGGCATGGACATCCCGCTGATCCGGCGCTTCGCCTGCGGCTACGTGCAGGGGGTCAAATACGCCAACCCGAAAGCGGAGGTGTTCCAGAACATGACCGGCACCACGGGCGATGCCTGGAAGGACCCGGTCAAGGGCGGCGAACTCGCCAAATCCCAGATCGATCGCGGGGCGGACGTCGTCTACCACGCCGCGGGCGCGACCGGCATCGGGGTGCTGCGGGCGGCCGCCGATGCCGGCAGGCTCGGGATCGGGGTCGATTCCAACCAGGACGGCCTGTTTCCCGGCAAGGTCCTGACCT
>CAXUMV010000035.1:5060-15589 GCA_964252065.1 uncultured Lichenihabitans sp. | reverse complement strand
GGCGAGCACGACGGCCGGCCCGATGGAGGGGGAGCCGTCCGCCGCGGGCGCGCCCAGGGTGACGAGCAGACGCGGCCGCGCGAGTTCGATCTGACGCAGGATGAAGGGCAGGCAGATCGCCACCTCCTGCGGGGTCGGATCGCGGTTGCCCGGGGGACGCCAGGGCACGACGTTGGCGATGTAGACCCCCGTGCGGTCGAGCCCGATGGCGCCGAGCATGCGGTCGAGCAGTTGCCCGCCGCGCCCGACGAAGGGCACGCCGCTGCGGTCCTCCTCGGCGCCCGGCGCCTCGCCGACCAGCATGATTTTCGCGGCCGGGTTGCCGTCGGCGAAGACGAGGCGGGTCGCGGTCCGACGCAGCGTGCAGCCCTCGAAGGCCTCCAGCAGCGCCCGCAGGTCGTCGAGCGAGGCGGCGCTCGCCGCCGCGTCCCGGGCCGCGGCGACGGTGGCCTCGGCGGAGGCCAGCGCCAGGTCGCCGCTGCGCGGCCGCGCCGGCGGCGGGGCGGCGATGCGGGGCGGCGGCCGCGCCACGCCCGCGGAGGGGGCCGGGGCCGGCAAGGGGGTGGGCGATGCGGCTGCCGCGCACTCGGCGAAACGGTCGTGCGGCCGCAGGTCCACGGCCGCATCGACGCCCATCTCGGCGTACCAGCGCAGGAGGTCGGCGAGCGCCGCTGGGTCTTGGGTCTGCGCCATGCGTCCTTGTCTAGCACCCGACAGTGATTTGCTCCACGCGGCGGAGTTGCTATCTACCTTTGAAGACGGGTGCCGAAACAGCCCGCCGGTTTGCCCCCTCGCCCCGCCTGCGCTGGGAGAAGGTGCCCGACAGAGCGGATGAGGGGTCGGTCGCAAATAAGGCCCCTCATCCGTCCTTCGGACACCTTCTCCCCGCAAGCGGGGCAAAGGGCGAACCGGCGGGGTGGTCGGCGCAGCAAATGGGGACGAGTGGCGTGGCAGCGAAAATCTTGGCGGACGACCTGCCGGCGCGCGAAGCCATGGAGTTCGACGTCGTGGTCGTGGGCGCGGGGCCCGCGGGGCTGGCGGCGGCGATCCGCCTGAAGCAGCTCGCGCCCGACCTTGCCATCGTGGTGGTCGAAAAGGGCTCGGAGGTCGGCGCCCACGTCCTGTCGGGCGCCGTGATCGACCCGAGCGGCCTCGACCAGCTCGTGCCCGGGTGGCGGGAAGATCCCGAGCGGCCGCTGCGGACCGAAGTGACGGCCGACCAGTTCTACTATCTCGGCCCCGCGGGCGGCGGCCGCCTGCCGAATTTCCTCATGCCCAAGCTCATGAGCAACCATGGCAATTTCGTGGGCTCCCTGGGCAAGGTCGCGCGCTACCTCAGCCAGCGCGCCGAGGCCATGGGCATCGACATCTATCCGGGATTCGCCGCCGTCGAGGCGCTCTACGACGAGGCGGGCGCCGTCGTGGGCGTGGCGACCGGCGACATGGGCGTCGCCCGCGACGGCACGATCACCGAGGCCTTCACCCGCGGCATGGAGCTTCGCGCCAAATATGTCGTGGTGGCGGAAGGCGCGCGGGGCTCGCTTGCCAAGGGGCTGATCGCCCGCTTCGGGCTCGACCGCGGCCGCGATCCCCAGAAATACGGCATCGGGCTCAAGGAGCTCTGGGAAATCGCCCCCGAGAAGCACCGGCCCGGCCTCGTGCAGCACAGCTTCGGCTGGCCGCTCGACAATGCGACCGGCGGCGGCTCCTTCCTGTACCACCTCGAGGACAACCTGGTCTCGGTGGGCTTTGTGGTGCACCTCAACTACACCAACCCGACGCTGTCGCCCTTCGACGAGTTCCAGCGCTTCAAGACCCACCCGATCATCGCCGAGACTTTTGCGGGCGGCAAGCGGCTCGCCTACGGGGCGCGGGCCATCGTCGAGGGCGGCTGGCAGTCGGTCCCGGCCCTGGCCTTTCCGGGCGGCGTCCTGATCGGCTGCGCGGCCGGCTTCGTGAACGTGCCGCGCATCAAGGGATCGCACAACGCCGTGCTGTCGGGCATGCTGGCGGCCGAGCATCTCGCCGAGGCCCTGACCGCCGGGCGGGCCAACGACACGCTGCAGAGCTACGAGGACGCCTGGCGCGGCACCCCCATCGGCACCGATCTCAGGCGCGTGCGCAACGTGAAGCCGTTGTGGAGCCGCTTCGGCACGGCGCTCGGGGTGGCGCTCGGCGGGCTCGACATGTGGATGCACCAGCTCTTCGGAGGCTCGCCGCTCGGCACCCTGTCGCACCGCAAGCCGGACCATGTGGGGCTGAAGACGCTCGCCGAGGTGAAGCCGATCGTCTACCCCAAGCCCGACGGCGTGCTGAGCTTCGACAAGCTCTCGAGCGTCTTTCTCTCCTCCACCAACCACGAGGAGGGCCAGCCGGCCCATCTCGTGCTGACCGACCCTGCCCTGCCGATCCGGGACAACCTGCCCCGCTACGGGGAGCCCTCGCGGCTCTACTGCCCGGCCGGCGTCTACGAGGTGGTCTACGCGGACGCCGCCGCCAGGACCGACCCGCACTTCGTGATCAACGCCCAGAACTGCGTGCACTGCAAGACGTGCGACATCAAGGATCCGGCCCAGAACATCACCTGGGTGCCGCCCGAGGGCGGCGGCGGCCCGGTCTACGGAGCGATGTAGCCTCATGAGCGAAGCGGCTCCCCGCCCCCGCGTGATCGTGCACATGGCGAGCTCCATCGACGGCCGCATCCAGGAGAAGCGCTGGAGCGCGCTCGACGGCGACCTCGGCTACGAGGCCGTGCACGCCGACCTCAAGGGCGAGGCCTGGATGTGCGGGCGCGTGACCATGCGGGGCTACACCCGCGGCAGCCCGGCCGACGACCGCGACCCCGCGCCCGTGCCGCGCACCGACCACATCGCCAGGACCGATGCCGTCGGCTACGCGGTGGCGCTCGACTTCTCGGGCCGGCTCCACTGGGGCTGGCGCAACGACATCGAGGGCGACCACGTCATCGTCGTCCTCGGCGAGGGCGTGGCGGACGAGCATCTCAACGGCCTGATCGCCTCCGGCGTCTCCTACCTGTTCGCCGGACGCGATCAGCTGGATCTGGCGCTGGCGCTCGGCAAGCTCCGCACGCATTTCGGCATCGGGCGGCTGCTGGTCGAGGGTGGCGGCGGCATAAACGGCGCCTTCCTCAAAGCCGGGCTCGTCGACGAGATCAGCCTGCTGCTCGCGCCCGCGATCGACGGCGGCCGGGGCGTGCCGGCGGTGTTCGACTACGACGTGACGGACGGGGATGCCCCGGCCGGCAAGGCCGTGCGGCTGAGCCTTGCCGGGTGCGAGGCGATGCCGAACGGGGTCGTCAGGCTCCGCTACGAGGTGGCCGCACGCTGAGCCCCTACCGGCAGGGCAGCAGCGTCGCCCCGTCGGCGACGGACCGGGCCGTCTCGCGGAGCTCGTCCGGCTGGCGCGGGCTGCGGGCGACGACCAGCGCCTCGGCCCGGAGCCGGCGGTTGCAGCCGCAGGTCGGCAGGCGGCCGGAGCCGGCATCGGGGGAGCAGGCGTCGTGGTGCATGCAGGCGCGGTCGAGGGCATCGACCGGGGGAAGCGGAGCCCGGTTGCCCCGCCCGCAGTAATTGCCGTGGAACAGCAGGGCGCCGCGGTTCAGGCCAAGCTCGGGCAGCGGGTTCTGGGCACCGGCGGGCGCCTGGGCCGCGAGGCCGGCCAGCAAGGCGGCAGCGGCGATGGTCCGTCCGACAAAGGCCATGGGACAAGCTCCAGTGTTCGGGGGCGAGCTCAGCGGCAACGGCCGGGCCTGCCGGTTTGTTCGGCGGCAGGCCGCGCCGGGACCGCCCCGTTCCTCCCGGACGCGTGATGGCGGCCCGTCCGCGCAAGCCCGTCGAGCTCGCCCTCCCCGAGGCCCGGCGCCTGTGGCTCCGGGCGCAGCGGCTCGACGGGACCGCGCCGTTCGGGGCGGGCGCCGAGGCGGTGCGCGCCGCCGTCGCCCATCTCGGCTACGTGCAGATCGACACCATCGCGGTCATCGAGCGCTGCCACCATCACATCCTGTGGTCCCGCATTCCGGCCTACCGGCCCGCCGACCTGCACCAGGCGCAGAGCGTCGAAAAATCGGTCTTCGAGTACTGGACGCATGCGCTGGCCTACGTGCCGACCGCGGACTGGCGCTTCTTCGCTCCCGCCATGCGCCGGCACCGGCAGGCGCCGCGGCAGTGGTTCGGCCCCGTGACGCCGGCCGAGCGGCGGGGCATCGTGGCGCGCATCGAGGCCGAGGGCGCGCTCACGATCCGCGACATCGCCGACGACGTGCTGGTCGACAAGGTGCATGCCTGGGCGAGCCGAAAGCCCTCCAAGCGCGCGCTGCAGCTCGCCTTCTACGACGGCGCGCTGACGATCAGCGCACGCGCCGGCATGCTCAAGACCTACGAGCTCACGGGCCGGCATTTCGGCTGGGAGAAGCCGCCCGCGCCCGCGACCGAGCGGCAGGTCACCGCCTACCATCTCGACCGCGCCCTACGGGCCCAGGGCGTGGTCAGCCTCGATTCGGTCTGCCATCTTGATGCCCCCCGCAAGCCGCTGGTGCGCGAGGCGATCGAGGCGCGGGTCGCGAGCCGGCGCCTCGTGCCCGTGACGCTCGCGGGGGCGGGAAAGACCGAGCACTGGGCGGAGCCCGCCACGCTCGACGCCCGGCCGGCCGAGGGTCCCGCCCTCGTGCACATCCTCTCGCCCTTCGACCCGCTCATCATCCAGCGCCGGCGGCTTCGGATGATCTTCGGCTACGAGCACCGCTTCGAAGCCTATGTGCCGCGCGACAAGCGGGTGCTCGGCTATTTCGCGTTGCCGGTGCTGATCGGCGACCGGATCGTGGCGGCGCTCGACCTCAAGACCGACCGCGCGGCCCGCGCCCTACGGGTGCAGAGCTGGACCTGGCTCGAGGACGCGCAGAGCCCTGCCCGCAAGGCCGCCATCGAGGAGGCGCTGCATCAATTCGAGGCCTTCCAGCTGGCGGGATCGACGCCGGACCTTCAGACATCGTTAACCATGATCGACGATAGTGTACCCGACCGACCATGAAGGACCTGCCGCGATGCTGATCGAAGGCCCCGCCATCAATGCCATGAGCGCCCTGCGTGGCCAGATCGAGGAGCGGCTTCTCCACAATGAGGACTACCGGGCGTTGCGGGCGCTGGACCAGGCCATCGCCGAGGTGAAGGCGCCGCCCACCAAGGCCATCGGCTCGATCCCGGCCGCGCCCTCGCCCCATGCCATGACCGACGAGGTCACGATCATGGACCAGCATGGGCACCTGCAGCAGAAGATCGCCGAGCGGTTCAGCAGCGCCGCGGCCTGAACCTCCCCATGTACGTCGACACCGTTCCTCATGACGGCGCGTCGACGCCGCGCCGGGGCGTCGGGACGGCCCCAGCGGCCGGGCCGAACGCGGGGACGAGTGCGGCATCCCCGGCCGTGGTTGCGCGGCCGCAAGGTGGGGCGAACCGGTTGAAGAACGCCAGGCGCCGTGAATTCGATCGCTTGAAGCGGCTCGGCTGCGGCAGCGCCTCGATGTCCCGGCCGAGCCCGCTCCCGCGCACGCTCACCCGCTTCGCCCGCCTGGGTCCGCCGACCTTCCGGCGGCTGTTCCGCCTCGAGACCGGGGCGGACCCTTGGGCGGCCGACCATGCCGATCTCGCCCGCCGTGTCTTCTGCCATTCCGCCCACCAGCGCCACATGGCCGAGGGCAACCTCGAATGGTACAAGGCCCACGCGGCGCTGTTCCTGCGCTATGCCCCCATCGCCGGCGGCCTCCTGGCCGAGGACACCGACCCCGCCGATGCCGCCCACCAGCTCATGCTGTGGGATGCCGTGCACCTGCTGCAGCAGCACAACGGGCGCCTGCGCCGTTCGGACTTCGACTACGCGCATGCCGAGAGCGGCCTCGTGCCGTTCTCGCAGCTGTTCCACCGGTCGCGGAGACTGCTGTCGGGCCGCTCGACGGACGTGAACCTCGGCGCCGCCACCATCGCGCTCGCCATCGAGAGCCGGCTGAAGTCGGCCTTGGGCACCTACGCCGTAGGTGACGGCGGCCGGGCGCGGCCGGCCCGCCAGGTCGCCCTGTCCGAGATCTTCAAGGCGCTCGCCCACCATCGGGACCGCATCCGAATGGCGGTCGATCTCGGCCTGCTGGTCACCGTCTACAACTGGGCCAACACGCACCGCCATGCCGGCGTGCGCTCCTACCTCTGGCTCAACTACTACGCCAACGACCTGATCCACCCCCTGTTCATGCCGGACGCGGCCGCCTGTTCCACGGCACCGGGCGGGTTCGGGATCGAGACGGACCGCCGGACGCTGGCGGATTTGCGGGAGTTCATCCGCGCCTCCGTCGACCCTCGAAACCCGGACGCGGTCATCGACGGCCCGGGTCTCGACGGCTGCGCGCTGGCCCTGGTCTCCTGACACTCCGTTCGAAGACGACGGCCTTTCCTGGTCCGCCGTCATCGCGAGCGCAGCGTGGCGATCCACCGTTCCACCGGAAGCCTGGATCGCCACGGCGCTGTCGCGCCTCGCGATGACGGCACCGGGTTTCCAAACAGCCTCCGAGACACGCCCGGCGTCCCATGACGCCACGGGGCATCGCGTGCTAGGCTGTCGGCCTCGGAGGCGAGCAGGGACAGCATCGGTGCGAGCGACGCGTGTAGGCCTTCTTCTCATCGTCCTCTCCGGTCCGGCCCTCGCCGACACGCGGCCCACCCTCACGCTGCCGACCCTTGCGCTCGAGCCCTCGCCCGCCCCCTCGATCTGGCACGGCCTTTCGGTCGGGGCCGAGGTGGTGGCCGTGTCCTCGAGGCATGGCGGCGGCATCGGCGGCGACGTGTTCGCGAACTACGACCGGGCCTTCGCCAACGGTCTCGTGCTCGGCGTCCGGGGCTCGACGGGCGTCCTGCCGGCCTGGGGCGACCGGCGCTTCAGGAGCCTCGACTTCGCCGCAGCCGACGTCCGGGTCGGCTATGAGATGGAACGGTTCACGCCTTTCGTGACGGCCGGCGTGGCGCTGGCCCGGCCCCGGCTCGGGGCAGGCCTCGATCCGGCGGGCTCGGGCACGCTGAACGCGGTGCTCAACGGGGCGGGCGAGACGCGCGCCCTCACCCGGGTGGGCGCGGGCGTCGACTACGCCGTGACCGACCGGCTGACAATCGGCGTCGCAGTGCAGGCGGTGCAGGGACGCGGCGCGTTCCTGCCGTAGGGTTGAAAACTTAATCAGCCGACCGCCGTCCAGGCCGCTTGCGCCCCTCTACTGCCGTGCAGGATGTAGCGTTATTTGCCAACAAGCAGACTTTAAGCCTATCTTGCGTCAGCAAGGACACTCGTTGCAATGAACAGCACTTATAGGATGGATCCTTCATAGAGAGAAGCACATGGCACTCGAGCTTCGACCCAATTGTGAGTTCTGCGATCGCGATCTTCCGCCTCAAGCGACAGAGGCCCGCATTTGCACTTACGAGTGCACCTTCTGCGCAGAGTGCGTCGACAGTAAATTGCTGAATGTCTGTCCAAACTGCGGAGGAGGATTTACGCCTCGCCCCGTCCGTCCGGCAACCGAATGGCGGCCGGGGCTTTCAGTGGCCAAGAGGCCACCTTCGACGCAGCGACGTTCGCTGAACTTCGACTTGATGGATATTCAGGAGTTGTCCGCGCGGCTGCGGGACATTCCGCCCGAAGCCCGGTGACGGACGATCTGCAGCTCTCACCGTTCACCAACCAAGAGCGGCCGTTCTCTTGCCTAAGTCCCGACCCCAGCCGGCGCACGTCCCAGACGATTTCGGCCTGCGCTCGGTTGACCTCGCGCAAAGCCGGAGCCTAGCTGGCGGGGGAATACCTCCGGCGCACGCCACGGGGGCATGAGCCTTGCAGGTTTCCGCGCCATGTCGATCAGAGCCGCCATCCATCACGTGTCGGATTACAGGTACGACCGGCTGGTGTCGCTCGGCCCCCAGGTGGTGCGGCTGCGGCCGGCGCCGCACTCGCGCACCACGGTCCTCAACTACGCCCTGACGATCAGCCCGGCCAACCACTTCATCAACTGGCAACAGGATCCGAGCGGCAACTGGCTTGCCCGGCTGGTGTTCCCGGAGCGCACCGACCACCTGACCATCACGGTCGACCTCACGGCCGAGCTCTCGGTGGTGAACCCCTTCGACTTCTTCGTCGACGACACGGCCCAGAGCTACCCCTTCGCCTACGACCAGGACGCCGCCTCCGACCTGTCGGCCTATCTGACGCCCGAGCCGGTCGGGGCGCGCGTGCAGGCCTTCATGGATGCGCTACCCAAGAGCGCCGAGCGCACCGTCGACTTCCTGGTCGAGGTGAACACTCGCGTACAGCATGCGGTCGCCTACCTGATCCGCCTCGAGCACGGCGTGCAGACGCCGGACGAGACGCTCGAGAAAGGGTCGGGCTCGTGCCGGGACTCGGCCTGGCTGCTGGTGCAGGTGCTGCGCCATCTCGGCTTCGGGGCGCGTTTCGTCTCGGGCTACCTCATCCAGCTCAAGGCCGACGTCGACCCGGCCGAGGGCCCGCTCGGCACCCGGGTCGACTTCACCGACCTGCATGCCTGGGCCGAGGTGTTCCTGCCCGGCGCGGGCTGGATCGGGCTCGACGCCACCTCCGGGCTGCTGTGCGGCGAGGGGCACATCCCGCTCGCCGCCACCCCGCATTTCCACTCCGCGGCGCCCATCAGCGGCGCGCTCGAGCCCTGCCAGACGACCTTTGGGCACGTCATGGACGTCGCGCGCGTCGCCGAGGCGCCCCGCATCACCCTGCCCTTCTCCGACGAGGCCTGGGCGGCCCTCGACAAGGTGGGCCTGCAGGTCGATGCCGATCTCGTCCGCGACGACGTGCGCCTCACCATGGGCGGGGAGCCGACCTTCGTGTCGACGGAGGATTTCGAGGCCCCCGAGTGGAACAGCGACGCCGTGGGCCCGACCAAGCGCGGCCTCGCCGACCAGCTGATCCGGCGCCTCAAGGCCCGCTTCGCCCCGGGCGGCCTGCTCCATCACGGGCAGGGCAAGTGGTATCCCGGCGAGACCCTGCCGCGCTGGGCCTTCGGGCTGCACTGGCGCAAGGACGGGGTGCCGATCTGGCGCAACCCGGACCTCATCGCCGCCGAAGAGGGCGAGCGGCCCGCCGGCATCGCGGACGCCGAGCGGCTGCTGCGCGCCGCGGCCCAGCGGCTCGGCATCGGCCCCGACTGCGTCCAGCCGGCCTATGAGGACCCGGCCGTCTGGATCATGAAGGAGAACGCACTGCCCGAGAACGTCGACGCCCTCGACGCGAGGCTCGACAGCGTGGAAAGCCGCGCCCGCTTCGCCCGCGTGTTCAGCCGCGGGCTGCGGGAGCCGGCCGGCTACGCCCTGCCGCTCGGCTATGAGGGGGGCGATGACGGCCACTGGATCACCGAGCGCTGGACCACGCGGCGCGAGCACCTGTTCCTGGTGCCGGGCGACTCGCCCGTCGGCTACCGCCTGCCGCTCGACCAGCTGCAGCACCTGCCGGCGAACCGCTTCCCCCACGTGGTCGAGACCGATCCGCTCGAGCCGCGCGCGCCCCTCCCCGGCGCGCTCAAGCCGAGGGCCCGCGCCAAGGCCTCCGAGACGCCGGTGCGCACCGCGCTGGCCGTCGAGCCGCGCGAGGGACTGCTCTGCGTGTTCATGCCCCCGCTCGCGCGGCTCGAGGAGTATCTCGACCTCGTCGCCGTCGTCGAGGAGGCGGCCGAGGCGGCCGGCGTGCACCTCCGGATCGAGGGCTACGGTCCGCCCTTCGACCCGCGTGCCGAGGTCATCAAGGTCACGCCCGACCCGGGCGTCATCGAGGTCAACGTGCAGCCCGCGAGCTCCTGGCCCGAGGCGGTCGCCATCACCCGGACGCTTTACGACGAGGCGCGCCAGATGCGCCTCGGGGCCGACAAGTTCGTCATCGACGGGCGGCATTCGGGCACGGGCGGGGGCAACCATGTGGTGCTGGGCGGCACGACGCCGGCCGACTCGCCCTTCCTGCGCCGGCCGGATCTGCTCAAGAGCCTGCTGATCTACTGGCAGCGCCACCCCTCGCTGTCCTACCTCTTCGCGGGCCAGTATATCGGCCCGACCAGCCAGGCGCCGCGCATCGACGAGGCCCGCCACGACGGCCTCTACGAGATGGAGATCGCCCTCGCCCAGGTGCCGGGCCCCAAAAGCCCGCCGGTGCCGCTCTGGACGGTCGACCGGCTGTTCCGCAACCTCCTGGTGGACGTCTCGGGCAACACCCACCGGGCCGAGATCTGCATCGACAAGCTCTACTCGCCCGACAGCCCGACCGGCCGGCTGGGCCTGCTCGAGTTCCGCGCCTTCGAGATGCCGCCCGACGCGCGCATGAGCCTCGCCCAGCAGCTGCTGCTTCGCGCCATCGTGGCATGGCTCTGGCGCGAGCCGCGCGAGGGCAGGCTCATGCGCTGGGGCACCTCACTGCACGACCGGTACATGCTGCCCCACTTCCTGTGGGGCGACTTCCTCGATGTGCTG
>CAXUMV010000035.1:0-5050 GCA_964252065.1 uncultured Lichenihabitans sp. | reverse complement strand
TGGCGGCGCCGGCTACGCCTTCGATCCCGTCTGGTTCGAGGCGCAGCGCGAGTTCCGCTTCCCCCATTACGGCACCATCGAGCGCGACGGCGTCACGCTGGAGCTCCGCCAGGCGCTGGAGCCCTGGCACGTGCTGGGCGAGGAGGGCATGGCGGGCGGGATGGCCCGCTACGTCGACAGCTCCGTCGAGCGCATTGAGGTCAAGCTCGTCGGCGGGACGCCGGGGCGGCACGTGGTCGGCGTCAACGGGCGGCGGGTCCCCCTGACGGCGATCACCGGCGGCGCGGTCGGCGGAGTGCGGTTCAAGGCCTGGCAGCCGTTCCGCAGCATGCAGCCGCTCGCGGCCGTGAACGCGCCGCTGACCTTCGACATCATCGACACCTGGACGCAGCGCACGCTCGGCGGGTGCACCTACCACGCCGTGCACCCGGGCGGGCGCAACTACGTCACGATGCCGGTCAACGCCTTCGAGGCCGAGGCGCGGCGCCTCGCCCGGTTCCAGGACATCGGCCACACGGGCGGCGTCATCGCGGTGCCGCCGGAGGAGCGCACCGGCGAGTTCCCGCTGACCCTCGACATGCGTCGCCCGGCGGGCCTGTGAGCCTCGCCGCCGGGATCGCCAGCGAGACCGACGACCGTCGGATCGATGCCCTCATCGAGGCGTACGAACCGCTGCCCGGGATCCCGGACGAGTTCATCGATGCCGCGGGGCGGCCCCGCTCGCACTGGCTGCCGTACCTGCGCGGCTTCCTCAACCTGAGCGCCGCCGAGCACGACCGGCGCTTCGACCTCGCCAACCGGCACATGCGCGACACCGGCGTGTCGTACCGCGCCTACGGGGACAAGGACGTGCGCCCCTGGCCGCTCAGCCACGTGCCCCTCCTGATCAGCGAGGCGGAGTGGACCGTGATCGCCCGCGGCGTCACCCAGCGCGCGGCCCTGATCGAGGGCGTCCTCGCCGATATCTACGGCCCAGGCCGCCTCGTGCGGGAGGGCCACCTGCCGGCCGCCGCCGTGACCGGCAGCGCCGACTTCCTGCATCCGCTCTGCGGCGTGCCGCCGGCGGGCGGGCGCTACCTCAACCTCTATGCCGCCGACATCGGGCGGGGCCCGGACGGGCGCTGGTGGGTGCTGGGCGACCGGACCCAGGCGCCGTCGGGGGCGGGCTACGCGCTCGAGAACCGGCTCGCGCTCTCCCGCGCCTTCCCGGACCTCTACAAGGCCGTCAACATCGAGCGGCTGGCGTCCTTCTTCCAGCAGTTCCGCTCGAGCCTCGCGAGCCAGGCCGAGCGGGTCGATCCGCGCATCTGCCTGCTGACCGCGGGGCCCCTCAGCGAGACCTATTTCGAGCAGGCCTACCTCGCCCGCTATCTCGGCTTCCTGCTCGTGGAGGGTGGCGACCTCACGATGCGCGCCGGGCAAATGCATGTGCGCACCATCGCCGGGCTGAAGCGGGCCGACGTGATCTGGCGGCGGGTCGACGCCGAATCGACCGACCCCCTGGAGCTCGACGGCGCCTCGCGCATCGGGGTGCCGGGCCTTGTGGAGGCGGTGCGCGGCGGGCGGGTGGTCGTCGGCAACGCGCTCGGCACCGGCGTCATGGAATCCCGGGCGCTGATGAGCATGCTTCCCGCGCTCGCCCGCCATCTCACCGGCGGGCCGCTGGAGCTGCCCAACGTCGCGACCTGGTGGTGCGGCCAGCCGCGCCAGCGCCGCGAGGTGCTCGAGCGGCTCGACCGGCTGGCGATCGCCGGCGCCTTTGCGACCGGCGTCCCGGGCGCCGCGGGCGGCCAGCCGCTGATCGGGGCGACGCTCTCACCGGAGGAGCGGGACGCGCTCGAGGCCGCGATCACGGCGCGCGGGGTCGACTATGTCGGCCAGGAGGTCGCCCGGCTGTCGACGACGCCCGTGTGGCATCACGGGCGGCTCGTGCCGCGCCCCTTCATCCTGCGGGTCTTCGCAACCCCGACCGCCGACGGCTGGGCCGTGATGCCCGGCGGGTTCTGCCGCATCTCGAACAGCCCCGACGCGCGGGCCATCTCGATGGCCGAGGGCGTCCAGTCGGCTGACGTCTGCGTGCTGGCCGACAAGCCGGTGGGCGCCGTGAGCCTGCTGCCGACGCGGGACAAGGTGCAGATCCGCCGCATGCTCGGCAACCTGCCGAGCCGGGCCGCCGACAACCTGTTCTGGCTTGGCCGCTACCTCGAGCGGACCGAGGCGACGCTGCGCATCGTGCGCTGCTTCAGCGGGCGGACGCTCGCCGCCGGCAGCATCGAGGGGGGACAGCCCGGCGAGGAGACCGCCGGCCGGCTGCTCGGCCTGCTGGTCGCCTGGGGCGCGGTCGCCGAGGAGGACGCGAGGCGCCCCCGCCTCGCCCTGCGCGGGGCGCTGCACGGGGGCGCCCAGTTCGGCTCGGCGGTCTCGCTCGCCCGCGAGGCGCAGCGCACGGCCTCGATCATCCAGGAGCGCCTGTCGGGCGACTCGATGCGGCTGATCGGGCGGTTGCTGAAGCAGCTCGACATCGGCGGCCACGCGGCGCTCGACGAGGCCGATGCCTTCGCGCGCGCCGACGAGGCGCTGAACACGCTGGCGGCCGTGTCTGGCCTCATGCAGGAGAACGTGAACCGCGTCGCCGGATGGCGCTTCCTCGAGATGGGCCGCCGCATCGAGCGGGCCGCCAACACCTGCCGCTTCGCCCGCCTCCTCGCCAGCACCAGCGGCCCCGCCGAAGACCTCGATGCCCTGCTCGACCTCATCGATTCGCAGATCACCTACCGGTCGCGCTACCTCGTGGGCGTGGCGCTGACGCCCGTGCGCGACATGGTGCTGCTCGACCCCTTCAATCCCCGCTCGCTGGCGTTCCAGGCCGACCGCATCCTCGAGCACCTGCAGACGCTGCCGCAGGCCCGCAGCGACGGCATCGAGGACGAGCCGCGGCGCAAGGCCCGGGTGCTGTCCGCCGAGCTGGCCGGCTTCCAGGCGGCCGACCTCGACCTCGAGGCCATGGACGGCTTCGGCAGCGCCGTGCACGGGCTCAGCCACGCCATCGCGCAGCGCTACTTCCTGCAGACCGCGCTCGTGAAGGGCGAGACCTTCATGGGTCTGGCATGATCTACGACGTCCGGCACGTGACGACCTACACCTACGGCTCGCCCGTGACCTTCGCGCAATGCACGCTGCGCATGCTGCCCTCGACCGGGGCCGGACAGACGGTCTCCGCGGCGCGGCTGACGGTCGATCCCGCGCCCTCCAGCCAGTTCGAGCACGTGTCCTTCTTCGGCGTCCGCACGGTATTGGCGCAGATCGCCGAGCCGCACACGACCCTCCGCATCGAGGCGCGCTCAACCGTCGACGTGCGGCGCGAGATCATCGATCCCTCCCGGCCGGGACCGGCGTGGGAGGAGGTCAAGGCCGCGGGCTTCGCCAGCGCGGCGCTCGATGCCGGTTCCCCGGCGCACTTCATCTATGGCAGCCACCGGGCGCGTATCTGGCCGGCCGTCACGGCCTATGTCGGGGAGAGCTTCGGCCCGCGGCGCCCGATCATCGCGGCAGCCCGGGACCTCATCGCACGCATCAGGACCGAGTTCCGCTACGATCCCGATGCCACGCGCGTCTCGACGCCGCTCATCGAGGCCTTCGAGCGTCGCCATGGCGTCTGCCAGGACTATGCCCACATCATGATCGCGGGGCTGCGCGGGCTCGGACTTCCGGCCGCCTACATCAGCGGCTACATCCGGACCGTGGTTCCGGCCGGCAAGCCCCGCCTCGAGGGGAGCGACGCCAGCCACGCCTGGGTGGGCCTCTGGTGCGGCGAGCAGGAGGGATGGATCGGGTTCGACCCGACCAACGATATGGTGGCCGAGAACGACCATGTCGTGCTCGGCTGGGGACGCGACTACGGCGACGTCGCCCCGCTCGGCGGCGTCCTGCAGGGCGCCGGCGAGCAGACGGTCGACGTCGCCGTGGACGTCATCCCGCGATCAGGCGCAAGGCCCGCTCAGTAGGGGCCGTAGTACCCGTGGTCCGGCACGTAGTCGTAGCCGTAGCGGGGCGAGTAGCTGTCGCCGTACTCGTAGGCCGGATAGCCGTTATACGAGCGGTTCGCCGCGATCCCCGCGGCCGCGAGCCCGGCGATGCCAAGCGCGGCGCCGGCGATGGCGGGGCCGGCATTCCGGCCGTTGCGCCTGTAGACGTGATGGGTCCGGTCATATCCTTCGATGCCGGTGCCGGTGTAGCGGTTGTTCTTGGCGAAGGCATCGCCGGCGACGCCGACGAGCGCGGTCGCCGCGAGGCCCGCCACCAAAATCCTGGACGTTCGTGAAAGCGACATGGTCTCAACTCCATGGGACACCGTCGACGATTGCCGCCGGCTCATGGCTGTAAGACGCCGCGGCGCACGCAGTGGTTCCCCGGATGGCGGCGGGCCGGCCCGTCAGGCCCGGCGGGCATCCCCCTCGGGCCACACCGGCCGCGGGCCGGCCACGACGCGGGGGCCGCCTGCTTGCGAGGCGGAGGAGCCGTCGAACACGCCGGCGACCGTGCTCGTCTCGAACAGGCTCGAGACGCTGGCTTCGTGGGCGACACGGCCGATCGCCTCGCCGATCAGCGGCGCGATGGACATGACGCGGACGTTGTGGGCGACTCGGATGGCTTCGGTCGGCCGGATCGTGTCGGTGATCACCAGCTCCTTGAGCCGCGACCCGGCGATGCGCGCGACCGCGCCCCCGGACAGCACGCCGTGCGTGCAGTAGGCATAGACCTCGCTGGCGCCGTCATCGAGCAGCGCGTCGGCCGCATTGCACAGCGTTCCCCCCGAATCGACGATGTCGTCGAGCAGGATGCAGCACTTGCCGGCGACGTCGCCGATGATGTTCATGACCTCGGACTCCCCAGCCCGCTCGCGCCGCTTGTCGACGATGGCGAGCGGCGCATCGATGCGCTTGGCGAGCGCCCGGGCCCGCACCACGCCGCCGACGTCGGGGGAGACCACCATCAGGTTGCCCTTGGGCAGCCGCTCGTTGATGTCGCGCACCATGACGGGCGCCGCGAA
>CAXUMV010000034.1:11971-15754 GCA_964252065.1 uncultured Lichenihabitans sp. | reverse complement strand
AGAAGGATTCGGGGCTCCGCAAGCTCGTCGAGCGCGCCCGCACCGCGGTCGCGATCGAGTGCTTCCCCGACGAGGAGCGGGACGTGGTGCGGCTGATCGAGACCGAGATCGAGGCCGCGGGCCTCGCCATCGACCCCGATGCCAAGGCGATGCTGGCGGGGCTGCTCGGCGCCGACCGGCTCGCGAGCCGGGGCGAGATCGCCAAGCTCGCGCTCTACGCGCACGGGCGCGCCGCCGTCACGGCCGCCGACGTCGAGGCGGTGGTGGCCGACGCCGCCGCCCAGGCGACCGACACCCTGGTCGATGCCACCTTCGCGGGCGACATCCGGGCCGTGGAGCTGGCCGGGCGGCGCGTCCTGGCCGGCCCCGTCGAGTCCGGCCTGTTCCTGGGCGCCGCGCTGCGGCACGCGATGTGGCTGCACCGGGCGAGCCTCGATGTCGCGAACGGGGGCTCGCTCGACCAGGCCATGAGCCAGTCGGGCCGGGCCGGCATCTCGCCCCTGCGGCGGACCGCCGTGGAACGGCAGCTCAGGACCGCGGCCCCCGAGGCGCTGGCCCTCGCCGTGATCCGGCTCGGCGAGGCGGTCGGGCGCGCCCGCCGGGAGCCGCTGCTGGCCCAGAGCCTCGCCCTGCGCACGCTGTGGACGATCGCCCGCTCGGTCCAGCGGCGGACCCGCGCCGCGTCCGCCTGAAGCGGCGTCGCCTGCACGACGACCGCGCGCCGTCATCACGCTTCCGCCTGAACGCCGGCTTGCCTCGCTCCGCTCGCGAAGACGAGGTCGAGCATGCGCCCCCTTGGCTTTCTTCAATGCTAAGTTGTAATCACTAAACTCCGGCTCCGTCCGGCGAGGGAGCCAACCCTCGATCCGCCGGGCGGCCCGATGATGCGGTCATCCAGGGAGGGTGGGTCATGCAATCGCTTCCGACGCGGCGCGAGGTCCTGGCCGGAGGGGCTGCGGCGGGGCTCTGGCCAGTTCTCAGTTCGCCGGGCGCCGCCGCCGAGGCCGCGCCCGTCCTGCAGCCGTTCGATCCCGGCCGGCCGGCCGGGGAGGCTCCCAAGAATCTCCCCCTGCGGATCGGCGCCGTGCATCCCACGCCCGGCGGCCTCAACCAGACGATCAACGAGGCGATCCGCAAGGGCGCCGAGGATTTCGGGATCGACTTCGTCAGCGCCGCGGGCGACGGCACGGCCCAGAGCGTGGTGGACCAGGGCACGCTGATCCTGAACCGCGGGGTCGGCCTGTTCTATTCCTTCGTGACCAACCTCGAGGCCGAGGCCCCGATGCTGCGCCGCGCGCTCGACGCCGGGGTCAACAGCGCCGCCGTCTCGAGCTGGCCGTGCACCATGCAGATCAACGGCAGCCAGGACGCGGCCGGCCGCAAGCAGGCCGGCGCCGCGATCGCCTGGATCAGGTCGCGGCTCGGCGACAAGCCGCGGGTCGCCTACCTCAACAACGCCAAGGCGGCGTTCCTGCGCCCCCGCGACCTCGCGGTCCGGGCCGCCTTCGCGGAGGCCGGCATCGCGCTCGTCGCCGACGAGACCCCGCAGGCCGCGACGCCCGAGGGCGGCTACCAGGCGATGAGCACGCTGCTGCAGCGATACCCCGACATCAACGTGGTGCTGGGGCCCTTCAACGTCATGGGCGGCGCGGTGGGCGCCATGGAGGCCGCCGGCCGCACCGGGGACGACGTCTATGCCTCGGTGGGCAACCCGACGGAGGCCGAGCTCGCCCTGATCGAGAAGGGCGGCATCCTGCGCGCCGGGCTCGTCTTCCCGTTCGAGCCCATGTGCTACGCGCTGGCCCCGCTCGCCAAGGACTGGCTGGCCGGCAGAAGCGTCCCGATGGGCATCACGGTGCCGGGCGGCAACGTGCTGGTCGAGTCCCCCGCCGGGGTCCGGCAGTACCGGCAGGACATCGCCGATCTCAAGGCCCTCTACGCGTCGGACCGGTTCAAGATCTACGCCGGCTACTGGGGCAACACGCGCTTCGAGGACCGCGCCCGCAACGAGTGGCGCGCGGACTGGCAGCAGACCAACCTCTGAGGCGCGGGCGCGTCCCATGCCGGAACCCGGACCGCGCGGCCGCGCCTTCCTCCAGCCGGGCGAGGGTGGCACGCGCAGCGGCCTCCTGATCATCGCGGTGCTGCTGGCGCTGGCCTTCAGCGCGGCCTTCCCGAGCTTCGGCACGTGGGGGAACGCCACGAGCATCGCCGTGAACGCCGCCGCGCTCGGGATCGCGGCGCTCGGGACGGCGTGCCTGCTGATCACGGGCCACATCGATCTGTCGATCGGCAGCCTCACCTCGCTCGTCGGGGTCGTGGTGGCCCGGACCGCGGTCCTGACGGGCAGCGGTCCGGTCGCCGTCGCGGTCGGGCTCGGGCTCGGGGCGGCGCTGGGCCTCGCCAATGGCGCCCTCGTGCGCTGGCTCGCCATCTCCCCCATCATCGTGACGGTCGCCACGATGATCATCTTCGGCGGCCTCGCGTTCTTGGTGACCGACGGCGACACGGTCGGCGGCCTTCCCCCCGGCCTCGTCGCCTTCGGCCGGAGCCGCATCGGCCCCGTCCCGACGCCGGTCGCCGCGATGCTCGCCCTGTTCCTCGCCGTCGCTTACCTGCTCACCCGGACCCGGCTCGGCCTGCGGCTCTACGCTGTCGGCGGCGACCGGGCGGCGGCGCGGCTCGCCGGCGTGCCGGTCGAGCGCCTCGTCCTCCTGACCTTCGCGGCCAACGGCCTGCTGGTCGCGGTCGCGGCGGTGCTGACGACGGCCCGCCTTGGCATCGGCTCGCCCATCGCGGGGACCGGCTTCGAGTTCGGCGTCCTCACGGCCACAATCCTGGGCGGCATGTCGTTCGCGGGCGGCTCGGGCCGCCCGCTCGGCATCCTGTACGGCATCGCGGCGACCGGCATCCTGAACGCGGGGCTGGTGTTCGCCGGCCTGCCGTTCTTCGTCCAGGACACCGCGCGTGGCCTCCTCCTGCTGACCGCGCTCGCCGTTGACCAATGGCTGCAACGCCGCCGCGCCGCCCGCGCCCGTGGGTCGCCGGACCCGGGCCCGGCGCGTGCCGAGGCGGGCCTCCCCACCGGGCCGGCCCCCCGCGCCCCGCCGGCCGGCCGGGGGACGCCGCTGCTCGCGGCGACCGGCTTGAGCAAACGCTACGGCGCGGTGGTCGCGCTCGAGGGGGTGGATATCGCCCTCCATCCGGGCGAGGTGCTTTGCCTGATCGGCGACAACGGGGCGGGCAAATCGACCCTGATCAAGATCCTTGCGGGCGCCATCGCGGCCGATGCGGGCGTCGTCGCGGTGAACGGCACGGCGGTCGAGGCGCCGACGCCGCTCCGCCTGCGGCAGCGCGGCATCGAGACCGTCTACCAGGATCTTGCGCTCTGCCCCAACCTCGGCGCCGCCCACAATCTCACGCTCGGCGAGGAGCCGGCCACCACCTGGCTCGGCCTGCTGCCCGCGCGCGACGACGTCCGGGCCCGGCAGATCGCGGCCGAACGCCTGGCGATCCTCGGGGTGCGTCTTCCCTCCCTCGAGCAGCCGGTCGCCAGCCTGTCGGGAGGACAGCGGCAGGCGGTGGCCATCGCCCGCGCCCTGCGCCCGGGGGTCGCGGTCGCCATCCTGGACGAGCCGACCGCCGCGCTCGGCGTCCAGCAGACCGAAGGCGTCCTGGCCCTCATCCGCGGCCTTGCGGCGCGTGGCGCGGCCGTCATCCTGATCTCGCACGACGTCCGGACGGTGCGTGCCACCGCGACGCGGGTGATGGTGCTCCGCGGCG
>CAXUMV010000034.1:0-11961 GCA_964252065.1 uncultured Lichenihabitans sp. | reverse complement strand
GTCACCGAGGAGCTCACCGCGCTGGCGATGCCGCACGCACGGGTGGCGGTCGACGTGCGCCAGTCCGAGGGCGACCCTCGTGCCGAGGCGACCGACATCCCGGGCACCCACCTCCTGGTCGGCCCGCGCTGGCTGCGATTCGGCGCGACCGGGGTCGACGAGATCGAGCTGCTGCGCCTCATGGCCGGCGTGCCCGCCGCGGACCGCGAATGACGGCGGCACGATAAGTTTCTTGCAACGAATTATGCAGCTTGCCTCTTTTATGCAAAGCTGCAACTTGCATTGCAAGAGGCGAACATGGCGTCATCGTTGAAGCGTGGCGATTCACCCGCCGATGGAGCGGCCGCGGCCGCGATGAAGATCGCGAGCGGCTCGCGGACGATGCTGGATCTCGTCGAAGGCTGTCCCGAGTTCGAGCGGCTCGCGGCCCTCCTGGACCGCACCCGGTCGGAAGCCTTGCGGATCCTGCATCTGCACGGCCTGGCGCCGCCGGCGATCCCCCGGCCCCGGGGCGGACCCAAGGGGCGCGAGCCGCTGGATCGAGAGGGATCGACCAAAGCGTGACCGGGCCGCAGGGCCCAACGCCCCAGGCCGTCGAACGGGTCGAGGACTGGCTGCGGGATCTCGCGGCCAAGGCGTCGCTGTCGAAAGCGCCCCGCGCCGTGATCCAGGCCGCGATCGCCGATCCGGCCTTCGCGTCATATGCCTCGCTGTCCAGCCTGTCCGAGCGGGCGGGCGTCGACAACGCGACGATCACGCGCGCCGCCCAGGGCCTGGGCTACGACGGCTGGCCGGCGCTGCGGTCCGACATCCGGACCCGCTTTCTCATGACCCTGTCCTCGAGCGAGGTCATCTCGGTGCGGCGGGCGCACCGGGAGGACCGGCCCTTCGACGCGTCGCTGGCGCGGCAGCGCGAAGACCTCGCGGCTGCCGAACAGGGCATCGACCGGCAGACCGTGACCGAGATCGTCAAGGCGATCGGCCAGGCCAACCGCCGCATCGTGACGGCCTGCGGAAGCCACGCCCTGGTCGCCCGCGCGCTCAACCACCAGATGAACCTGTCGGGCTACCGAAGCGACTTCATCGACGACGCCGCGACGCTGGCCAATGCCGTCTCGACCCTGAAGGCCAAGGACGTCGTGATCGCGATCACGTTCTGGCGCCTCTACAAGCTGACCCTGCTGGCGGCCGGCCGCGCCAAGGCGCGAGGCGCGACGGTGTGCATCATCTCGGACGCGCCGGGGCCGCTGCTGCGGGATCTGGGCGACCACCTGCTGCTCGTGCCCACGGACGGAGCCTCGTTCTTCCCCTCGCTCGTGGCGAGCCTCGCCGTGGTCGAGGGGCTGTGCGCCGAGCTCGCGGCCCTCCATCCCGCGCGCACGCAGCAGGCCATCACGCGGGCGGAGGCCGAGTGGGACGCCTTCGACCTGCTCAACCTCGTTCCGCAGCCGCGCGGAGGGTGAGCGCGGCGATCGCCGCAGCCAGAGCCGCCGGCTTCTCGAGCATGGGGAAGTGCCCGACCCCGTCCAGCGTGCGGATCGTCATGACGGTCCGGAACCGCGCCTCGGCGGCCGGCTCGAGGAAGTGGCGGGCGTTCACCGTGCCGACCGGCACGGGGCAGCGCGCAAGGCTCGGCCCGATGTCCCAGCGCAGGAAGTCCTCCATAGCCGGCACCGCGGTCTCGGGATCGGCGCGCCCCATCATGTCCTTCACCGCGACCGCGACCGCCGGGTCGCCGTCCGGCAGCAGATAGGCGCCGATCAGCTCGCGCACCGAGGAGGCATAGTCGGCGCGGAGCGGGGCCATGAGGTCGTCGACCTGCCGCTCGTCCACCCGGTCGTAGAAGGCGGCGTAGGTGAAGCTGTCGCAGCCCACCACCCCCGCCACGCGGCCCGGGCAGAGATAGGCGGCCTCGAGCGCGACGGCCCCGCCCATGGAATGGCCCACGAGGGTGGCCGCCGGAAGAGCGAGCCCCTCCAGCACCGCGCGCACGTCCCGGGCGAAGTTCTCGATGGCCCAGACCCGCCGGGCCGCCGTCGACAGCCCGAACCCTGCAAAGTCCAGGGTCACGACGCGCAGCCCGTGCGCGGCGAGAGGCTCGACCGTGCCGGTCCAGACGCCTTGATCGCAGGCCCAGCCGGGCAGCAGGACCACGGGCGGACCCTGGCCGCCCGTGTCGCGGCAGGCGATCAGCGATCCGTCATACGAGCGGACGGTCCTCGGCTCTGCGTGCATTCCCTCGCCTCCCCGACCCGGCCGGACGCTAGCAGATGGGTCGCGGAGGCACCACGAACGACCCCTCGTGCGTTCCGGCCGGAGCACCGGCCGGCAGGCGAGTGACGCGCGAGGACGTTCGCGGTAGGCATGCATCATGGACCCGCAGTTTCAGGCCGACATCGACGCCGTTCAACGCATAAGCGCGGTGCCCACGATCCTCGACGTCGTGTGCCGGACGACCGGCATGGGCTTTGCGGCCATCGCCCGCGTGACGGACGGCCGCTGGATCGCCTGCGGGGTCAAGGACCAGATCGGGTTCGGGATCGAGCCGGGGGGCGAGCTCGAGGTCGACACCACGATCTGCAGCATCGTCAGGCGGACCGCGCAAAGCATCGTCATCGATCACGCCGCCGAGGATCGGATCTTCGGCGCCCATCCGACGCCGGCCATGTACGGGTTCCAGAGCTACATCTCGGTGCCGATCGTGCTGCCGGACGGCAGCATCTTCGGGACGCTCTGCGCCCTGGATCCGAAGCCGAACCGGCTCGCGACGCCGGAGACCACCGGCATGTTCACGCTGTTCGCCGAGCTGATCGCATTCCACATCGACGGCGTCCGGCGGCTCGAAGCCAGCGAGGCGCGCCTCATGGACGAACGCAGGACCGCCGAGCTGCGCGAACAGTTCATCGCGGTGCTCGGGCACGACCTGCGCAATCCGCTGGCCTCCATCGGGGCCGGGGCCAGGGTGCTGGCGCGGACGCCGCGCGACGACCGGGATGCGACGGTGCTGGGCCTCATCCAGGGCAGCGTGGTGCGCATGGCGGGGCTGATCGACAACGTCCTCGATTTCGCGCGGGGACGGCTCGGGGGCGGGCTGTTCCTGAACCGCGACGACGCCGAGCCGCTCGAGCCCATGCTGCAGCAAGTCGTGGCCGAGCTGCGCGCCATCGCGCCGGACCGCATCATCGAGACGGAGTTCGCGCTCGCGCGGCCCGTCCGCTGCGACCGGCCCCGCATCGCGCAGCTGTTCTCCAACCTGCTCGGCAACGCTCTGACCCACGGGGCGGCCGACACCCCCGTCGAGGTGCGGGCGTCCAGCGACGGCGCGGGCTTCACGCTGTCGGTCAAGAACCGGGGCGAAACGATTGCGCCCGCCGCGCTGGAGCGGCTGTTCCAGCCCTTTTCTCGTGGCGCCATGCGGCAGGGCCAGGAAGGGCTCGGGCTCGGGCTCTACATCGCCTCCGAGATCGCCCGCGCCCACGGCGGCACGCTGGAGGTCGCCTCGGACGCCGCCGAGACGTGCTTCACGCTGCGGATCCCCGCCGGGTAGCGCCCGGCCCTCACCGCGTGCCGAACATCCGGTCGCCCGCGTCGCCGAGGCCGGGCACGATGTAGCCGTGGTCGTTGAGGTGGCTGTCGACGGCCGCCGTCCAGATCTCGACGTCCGGATGCGAGCCCCGCAGCTTGGCGATGCCTTCGGGGGCCGCCAGCAGGCAGACGAAGCGGATGTCCTTGGCCCCGCGCGCCTTCAGCCGGTCGACCGCCGCGATGGCCGAGTTCGCGGTCGCGAGCATCGGGTCCATGACGATGACGAGCCGCTCGTCGAGGTCGCCTGGCGCCTTGAAGTAGTACTCGACCGCCTCGAGGGTCTCGGGATCGCGGTAGAGCCCGATATGGGCGACGCGCGCGGAAGGCACGAGGTCGAGCATGCCGTCCAGAAAGCCGACCCCGGCCCGCAGGATGGGGGCGAAGACCAGCTTCTTGCCCGCGATCATCGGCGCCTGCATGGGGGTCAGCGGCGTCTCGATCGCGACCATCTCGACGGGCAGATCGCGCGTGACCTCGTAGCAGAGCAGCATGCCGATCTCGTTGAGCAGCTGCCGGAACCCCTTGGTCGAGCGGGAGGCGGTCCGCATCAGGGTCAGCTTGTGCTGCACCAGCGGGTGATCGACGAGGTGAACCCCAGCCTGGACCTGCCTCATCGTTGCCCTCCCCAAGCCGTCTTGTTCATTGCCACCGGTCCATCATCGCGAGGCGCAAAACGGCGTGGCGATCCATGCCCGAGTGTCGATGCCGACGATGGACCGCCTCGCTACGCTCGCCAAGGCGGGCATCGCCGACCGTCAGATCGCCACCTGGGCGCCGAGTTCCACCACGCGGTCGGACGGGATCGAGAAGAAGTCCGTCGCGGTGGCGGCCTGCCGCGACAGGGCGATGTAGAGCTTGTCCTGCCACAGCGGCATGCCCGAATTGGGCGAGGCCTTGAGCGACCGGCGGCCGAGGAAGAACGACGTCGTCATGATGTCGAACTTGAGGCCGGCCTTGCGGAGGTTGGAGAGCGCGGTCGGCAGGCGCGGCGTTTCCATGTAGCCGTAGTTGAGGATGATCTTGGTGAAGTCGTCCGACAGCTTCTCGAGCTGGTAGCGCCCCGTCAGAGGCACGCGCGGCGTGTCGGCGGTCTTGATCGACATGATCACCACGCGCTCGTGGATGACCTTGTTGTGCTTGAGGTTGTGCATCAGGGCCGAGGGGGCGACGTCGGGATCGCTGGTCAGGAAGATCGCGGTGCCCGGCACGCGGGTCGGCTTGCTCTTGCCCAGCATGCGGATGAGGTCGCGGGTCGAGATTGAGTCCCGGTGGGTCTTCTCCGACAGCAGGCTCGTGCCGCGCACCCAGGTCCACATCAGCGCCAGCGAGAAGAAGGCCAGCAGCAGCGGCACCCAGCCGCCGTCCAGCACCTTGACCATGTTGGCGGACAGGAAGGCGAGGTCGATCACGAGGAAGAAGGCGACGAAGGCCGCCGCGCCCACCAGCGGCCACCGCCAGAGCTTCCAGACGACGAAGAACGACAGCGAGGTCGTGACCACCATCGTGCCGGTGACCGCGATCCCGTAGGCGTTGGCGAGCGAGTCCGACGACTTGAAGAGGAACACCAGGACCAGCACGCCCATCAGCATCAGCCGGTTGGCGCGCGGCACGTAGATCTGCCCCTCGGTCGTCTCGGAGGTGTGCTGGATCTCCATGCGCGGCAGCAGGCCGAGCTGGATCGCCTGGCGGATCAGCGAATAGGCGCCCGTGATGACGGCCTGGCTCGCGATGATGGTGGCGACCGTCGACAGGATCACGAAGGGGATCAGCGCCCAGCCCGGCACCATGAGGAAGAACGGGTCCTTGATGGTCGTGGGATCGCCCAGCACGAGGGCGCCCTGGCCGAGATAGTTGAGCAGCAGGGCCGGCAGCACGAAGCAGAGCCAAGCGACCTGGATCGGCGCGCGGCCGAAATGGCCCATGTCGGCGTAGAGGGCCTCGGCGCCCGTCACCGCGAGGAAGACGAGGCCGAGCGTCACGAAGCCGGCGCTGCCGTGGCCGAACAGGAACGACAGCCCGTTGATCGGGTTGAAGGCGGTCAGGATGACCGGCGCATCGGCGATGTGGTAGGCCCCGAGCGCGCCGATCAGGCCGAAGAACACCACCATGATGGGACCGAAGAAGGCCGCCACCCGCGCGGTGCCGAAGCTCTGCACGGTGAACAGCGAGATCAGGATCACCACCGTGATGGGCAGGATGTAGGGCACGAGCCCCTGTTCGGCGACGCCGAGCCCTTCCACGGCCGACAGCACCGAGATGGCCGGGGTGATGATGGCATCGCCCGAGAACAGCGCCGCCCCCGCCACCCCGAGGATGAAGACCACCGGGGCCCGGTGCCCGAGCGCCTTCTGGGCGAGCGCCATCAAGGACAGCGTGCCGCCTTCGCCCTTGTTGTCGGCCCGCATCAGGAACAGCACGTATTTGATCGTGACGGTGAAGAAGAGCGCGTAGATCAGCAGCGACACTTCAGCGCGTAGAGCGGGCTCGTGCCGATGTCGCCGTACACGACGCCGATCGAGCCGAGCATCATGGAGCCGAAGCCGGTCCGGCCGTGCCCGTGCTGGCCGAGGCGGTCGTTGTCGGGACCGAGCGGCCGTGCGGGCTCGACGGCAAGCGCGTCCGACACCGTATCCTGGGGCATGAACCGGCACTCGTGACGCGCGCCGCCACACGCCGCGCCCTGGGGTGTATAGTCCGTTTGTGCAGACGCGAGAAGACGCTGCATCGCATCGCAAGGTCGCGGGGGGTAGGCGCGCCCCCGCGTTGCACCGGCCCGCCGCCGCCCGTATAGACGCGCACGGCGGACGCCCTCGCCGCCGCGGAACGGGACCCATGCTCGAAAGCCTCAGGGCCATCCAGAACACGTGGATCGGCAAAGCCGTCGTCGCCGTCATCATGGGGCTGATCATGATCAGCTTCGTGATCTGGGGCATCGGCCCGGTGTTCACGGGCTTCAACGCCAATACGCTGGCCAGCGTCGGCGGCGACACGGTGACGGTCGACAGCTTCCGCCAGGCCTACCAGAGCGAGCTGCAGCAGCTGCAGCAGCGGCTGCGGCGGCCGGTCACCAACCAGCAGGCCCATCAGTTCGGGCTCGACAGCCAGGTGCTGTCGCGCCTCGTGTCGGATGCCGTGCTGGACGCCCAGGCGCGCAGCCTCGGGCTCGCGATCGGCCAGGACCAGATCGCCAAGGCGATCACCGGCGACCAGACCTTCGCGGGCGCCGACGGCAAGTTCGACCGCGCCCGCTTCGACGAGCTGCTGCGCCAGAACGACATGAACGAGGCCATCTTCGTGCGCGAGCAGCGCAACGTCTATCTCCGCCAGGAGCTGATCCAGGCGCTGGTCGGCGGCCTCCAGGCGCCGCAGGCCGGGGTGGAGGCGCTCCACGCGCTCGGCAACGAGACGCGCAGCATCGATACCGTCGTGCTGCCCGCGGCGGCCGCCGGCGACCTCCCGGCGCCCGACGAGGCGGCGCTCAAGACGTTCTTCGAGGATAGGGCGAGCACGTTCCGGGCGCCCGAGTACCGCAGACTGGTGGTCCTGCCGCTGCTGCCGGCGACACTCGCCAAGCCCGAGGAGGTCGCGGACGCCGATGTCCAGGCGCTCTACGACCGGGTGAAGGGCGAGCGCTTCACGACACCCGAGTACCGCACGCTCCAGCAGATCGTCTTCCCGACCGAAGCGGAGGCCGCCACCGCCGCCGCGTCGGTCAAGGCCGGCACGAGCTTCGACGCGGTCGCGGCCGAACGGAAGCTGACCGACAAGGACATCGCCATCGGCCGCGTCACCAAGATCGGCACCTACGATCCCGGCGTCGCGGCCGCCGCCTTCGCGCTCCCGGAGGGCGGGGTCAGCGACCCGGTCAAGACGCCCTTCGGCACCGCGCTCGTCCGCGTGACGGGCATCGAGCCCGGCGCCACCAGGCCGCTGGACGAGGTCGCGCCGGCCCTGAGGCTCGAGGTCGCGGCGGGACGGACCGGCAGCGCCATCCGGACGCTGCACGACAGGATCGAGGACGCCCGCGCCTCGGGGCAGAGCCTCGCCGAAGCCGCCAAGGCCGCGGGCGTCGCCGTGCGCACCGTCGATGCGGTGGATGCCTCCGGTCGGGACAAGGACGGCCAGGCCGTCGACCTGCCGGACGGGCCGGCGCTGCTGAAGGCGGTGTTCGCCTCGGACGTGGGGGTCGACAACGACACGCTCCGCACCGCGGACGGCGGGCAGATCTTCTTCGAGGTGGCGGGGATCGAGCTGGCCCGTCCCAAGACGCTGGCCGAGGTCCGCCCGGCGGTCGAGGCCGCCTGGCGGAAGGCCGATACCGCCAAACGCCTCGCGGCGCGGGCCGAGGAGCTCGTGAAGAGCGTGAACGCCGGCCGCGGCATCGAGGACGTCGCGCGGGAGTTGGGCCTGCCGGTCGGCCATGTGGCCGACGTCCGGCGCGGCGGGGGCACGGGCCTCGAGCCCGCGGTCGTCGCCCAGGTCTTCGCGACGCCCGTGAACGGCGCCGGCTCGGCGGCCGGCGAGGGCGAGACGCGGACGCTGTTCAAGGTTCTGGGGACGGTCGTGCCCGCGCTCGATCCCGACAGCACGGCCGCCAAGGAGCTCGCCGAGCGCTACCAGGCCGCCTTGGCCGACGGGCTGGTCACGACCTATCTCGGTCAGGTGCAGTGTCGCCTCGGGGTGAAGATCAACCCGGCCGCCTTAGCGGCCGTCACCGGGGGCGGCTGATGGAGCCGGCCGCCGCCTTCGACCCCGGCGGCGACTTCGCCCGAGGCTATGCGGCCGGCGAGCCGCGGTTGCTGTCGAGGCTGCTGGTGGCCGACCTCGAGACGCCCGTCTCGGCCTTCCTGAAGCTCTCGCACGGGCGGGCCGGCAACATCTTCCTGCTCGAATCCGTCGAGGGCGGGGCGACGCGCGGCCGCTACTCGATGATCGGGTTCGACCCCGACGTGATCTGGCGCTGCACCGGCGCCCATGCCGAGATCGACCGCGACGCCCTGTCCGGGCGGGGCCGGTTCGAGCCCTGCCCCGGCACGCCGCTCGAGGCGCTGCGCGTCCTGCTCCAGGCCTCCGCGATCCCCGCCCGCGCCGGCGACCCGCCCATGGCGGCCGGCGTGTTCGGCTATCTCGGCTACGACATGGTGCGCCACATGGAGCGCCTGGCGGAGGCCAAGCCCGATCCCATCGGGGTGCCGGATGCGGTGATGATCCGCCCGACCGTCATGGTCGTGTTCGACGCGGTGCGCGACGAGATCTCGGTCGTCACGCCCGTGCGGCCGCGCCCGGGCGTCGCGGCCCGGGCCGCCCATGAGGCGGCGAGCGACAGGCTGGACGCGGTGGTGGCCGTGCTCGAAGGCCCCCTGGTCCATGCCGGCCCGGGGCCCGACCCGCGCCTGCGCGACAGCCCGATGCAGTCCAACACCGGCACGCCGGCGTTCCTGGCCATGGTGGCGCGCGCTAAGGACTATATCCGGGCCGGCGACATCTTCCAGGTGGTGCTGAGCCAGCGCTTCTTCGCGCCCTTCACGCTGCCGGCCTTCGCGCTCTACCGGGCGCTGCGGCGGGTCAATCCGGCGCCCTTCCTGTGCTACCTTGATTTCGGCGGCTTCCAGATCTGCTGCTCCTCGCCCGAGATCCTGGTGCGGGTGCGGGACGGCGAGGTCACGATCCGCCCGATCGCGGGCACGCGCCCGCGCGGCGCGACGCCCGAGGCCGACAAGGCGCTCGAGGCCGAGCTGCTGGCCGACCCCAAGGAGCGCAGCGAGCATCTGATGCTGCTCGACCTCGGCCGCAACGACGCGGGCCGGGTCTCCACGATCGGCTCCGTCGAGGTGACCGGCAGCTTCTTCGTGGAGCGCTACAGCCACGTCATGCACATCGTGTCCAACGTGATCGGCCGGCTCGCGAGCCGGCACGACGTCATCGACGCGCTGGCGGCGGGTTTTCCGGCCGGCACGGTGTCGGGTGCCCCCAAGGTGCGTGCGATGGAGATCATCGACGAGCTCGAGCGCGAGAAGCGCGGCATCTATGGCGGCTGCATCGGCTATTTCGGGGCCGGCGGGGAGATGGACACCTGCATCGTGCTCCGCACGAGCGTGATCAAGGACGGGGTCATGCACGTCCAGGCGGGCGCCGGCATCGTGTACGATTCGGTGCCCGAGAGTGAGGACGCCGAATGCGCCAACAAGGCCCGCGCCCTGGTCCGGGCCGCCGAGGAGGCGGTCCGCTTCGCCAGCGCGGCCAGGCGGGGGCAGTAACCCCGGGCCGGGCTGCGGCTGTCAGGCGGCTTTCAGCGAGGCCATGTCGATCACGAAGCGATAGTGGACGTCGTTCCTGAGCATCCGCTCATAGGCCGTGTTGATGTCCTGGATGCGGATCGTCTCGACGTCGCTCACGATGCCGTGCTCCGCGCAGAAGTCGATCATCTCCTGGGTCTCGGGCATGCCGCCGATGCCCGACCCCGCGATGCTCCGGCGGGCCATCATCAGGTTGGCGCCGATGAGCGGGTCGAGCGCCGTCAGGGCGCCCACCAGCACCATGATGCCGTCGAGCTTGAGCAGCGCCGCGTAGGGGTTCATGTCGTGGCCGACCGGCACCGTGTTCAGGAGGAACGCGAAGGACCCCTTGGCGGCCGCCATGGCGTCCGGGTCGCTCGAGATCAGCACCTCGTCGGCGCCCAGGCGCCTCGCGTCCTCCCCCTTGCCGGGCGAGGTCGTGATCATGACCACGTGGGCCCCGAGCGCCTTGGCGAACTTGACGCCCATGTGGCCGAGGCCGCCGAGGCCGATGACGCCGACCTTCTGCCCCTGGCCGACCTTCCAGTGCTTGAGCGGGGAATAGGTCGTGATCCCGGCGCAGAGCAGCGGCGCCACGGCCTTGAGGTCGAGCGTCTTGGGAATGGTGACTACGAAGCGCTCGTCGACGACGATCTGCTCGGAATAGCCGCCATAGGCGAGCTGCCCGTGGCCCCGCTGCCGGCCGTTGTAGGTGGGGGTGCAGCCCTCGAGGCAATATTGCTCGAGGCCGGTCTCGCAGGGCTCGCACCGCCGGCAGGAATCGACCATGCAGCCGACCCCGGCATGGTCGCCGACCTTCAGCTTGCTCACCGCGGGGCCGACCTTCACGACACGGCCGACGATCTCGTGGCCGGGCACCATGGGGTAGAGGGAGTTGCCCCAGTCGTTGCGGGCCTGATGCAGGTCGCTGTGGCACACCCCGCAATACAGGATGTCGATCTGCACGTCGTGCGGCCCCGGATCGCGGCGCTGGAAACTGAACGGTGCGATGGTGGAGTCGGCCGCCTGGGCGGCGTAGCCTTTGACATCGATCATGGTGCGTGCCCCTGGGATCGGCTGGACGGCCGCCTCCTGGACCCGACGAGGTCCGGAGCGACCACCGGCAGGGTTGTAGCACGGCCCGCCGGGCGCCGACATGCCGGGCGGGTCCGGCCGAGAGCCGGCATGAAACTTATCGACATCCGGCGCCTGCGGCGCTATGGAGCGGCTCCCAACTGATAACAGCGCGCCGAAACGCAGCGGAGTTCCATCCGCATCGGCAAGAGGTCTGCCATGAACATCATCGAAACGCTGGAGCGCGAGGAAGTCGCGCGCCTGACGGCCCAGCGCAGCATCCCCGATTTCGCCCCCGGCGACACGCTCGTCGTGAACGTCAAGGTCAAGGAGGGCGAGCGCGCGCGCGTCCAGGCCTACGAGGGCGTCTGCATCGCCCGGGCCAACAGCGGTCTGCACGAGAACTTCACGGTCCGCAAGATCTCCTACGGCGAGGGCGTCGAGCGCGTGTTCCCGATCTTCTCCCCCAACATCGACAGCATCAAGGTGCTGCGGCGGGGCAAGGTGCGGCGCGCGAAGCTCTATTACCTCCGCGACCGCCGCGGCAAGTCGGCCCGCATCGCCGAGCGGATCGACACCAAGCCGAAGGCCAAGGCGCCCACAGCTCCCGCCGCCGAGTAGGGCGGATGCCCCGTCCAAGGGTTGAGGACCCGACCATGGCCGCGTCATCCGGACCGCCGCGCACGACCTACGACAAGATCTGGGACGACCATATCGTCGATCGCCAGCCAGACGGCACGTGCCTTCTCTACATCGACCGCCACCTCGTCCACGAGGTGACGAGCCCGCAGGCCTTCGAGGGCCTCCGGGCGGCCGGGCGAAAGGTCCGCGCCCCCGGCAAGACCCTCGCGGTGGTCGACCACAACGTGCCGACCTCCGACCGCCGGGCCGGCATCGCCGACCCCGAAAGCCGCATGCAGGTCGAGACGCTGGCCGCCAACGCCCGCGAGTTCGGGATCGAGTATTTCGACGAGCTCGACCGCCGGCAGGGCATCGTCCACATCATCGGCCCCGAGCAGGGTTTCAC
>CAXUMV010000033.1:8838-15889 GCA_964252065.1 uncultured Lichenihabitans sp. | reverse complement strand
CACGACGCAGCGGAACGGGCCCGGGCCGACGGTGTCGAGCACGGCGGCCTCCACCCGCTCCTCGGCGATATGGCGCGAGCGCAGCCGGTCCCACTGGACGGCCTGGGTCGCGAAATAGCTTTCCGCGCTGGCCTTGCGGGCCGCCCGCACCTCCTCGAGCCGGGCGAGGTCGCCCGCAAGCCCCGCATCGGCGGGATCGAGGCGCCGCACGAGCTCGCGCGCCCAGTCGGCGACCGGCGTGCGGGTCGCGGCCGAGAAGAACGCCCAGGCGCCCTCCCGATGCCGCTCGACGAGCCCGGCTTCCACCAGGAGCTTGAGATGCCGCGACACGCGCGGCTGCGACTGGCCCAGAATGGTCACGAGCTCGCTGACCGTCAGCTCCGCCTCGGCCAGGAGGGCGAGCAGGCGCAGCCGCGTCGCTTCGCCTGCGGCGTCAAGGGCGGCGAGCGCGGTGTCGAGACGAAGCGGTTGTCGGGCGAGGGATGAGTACGACATATAAAGATATGTTTATACCAGAAACAAATACCACGCAACTGTCCGGGCGGCCGCACTATGGACCGTGCCCGCGCCGCGGAACAGCGGGCCCTCATCGCTCGTTGCACCGAGCGTCAAGCTCATGCGGAGACGAGCCGATCATGCGCCAGGCCGTCCAGAGCCTCACCATCGCCACCGACGGGCAGGGCCTCTACGACGTCACCCGCGAGGTCCGCGCCTGGGTCGAGCGGCAGGGCCTGGAGACGGGGCTGCTGACCCTGTTCTGCCGGCATACCTCGGCGTCGCTCCTGATCCAGGAGAACGCCGACCCCGACGTCCGGACCGACCTGCAGCGCTATTTTGCGGCCATCGCGCCCGAGAGCCCGACGCGCTACACGCACAACGACGAGGGGCCGGACGACATGCCGGCCCACCTGCGCGCGGCCCTCACGCAGACCCATCTCGCCGTCCCGCTGCTGGGCGGCAGGCTGGCGCTCGGCACCTGGCAGGGCGTCTATCTGTTCGAGCATCGCGCGGCCCCGCACCGGCGGACGCTCGTGCTGCATCTCCTCGGCGCGTAAAAACCTCGCCCCGAACCCTTGACCTCTGCCGCCGCCATGCGGTTGCATCGCGCGGGACGGGCGGGCGGCACGGCGCGCCGGAACCAAAAGCCGCACGTGGGAGCGAAACGACCGACGTGAGCGACAAGTCCTCCGATACCAAGGGCCGGCGCCTCGATCTCGCGGCCCGCGCCGCATGGCTCTACTACATCAAGGGCCGGACGCAGGACGAGATCGCCTCCGCGCTGTCCCTGTCGCGCCCCAACGTGCAGCGCCTGGTGGCGCTGGCGATGAGCGAGGGGCTGATCAAGTTCCGCCTCGACCATCCCCTGCTGCGCTCGATGGAGCTGGCCGAGCGCCTGCAGGACCGCTTCGCGCTCGCGACCTGCGAGGTGGCGCCCACCGAGGCCGGCGGGCCGCAGAGCAGCGTGCTGACGGGCGTCGCGATCCTGGCCGCCCAGGTGATCGAGACGCTGCTGTCCTCGCGCGAGCCCCGCGTGCTGGCGATCGGTACCGGGCGGACGCTGCTCGAGACCGTGCGCCAGATGCCGCTGATGAGCCGGCCCGACCACCGGGTCGTGTCCGTGGTCGGCAATCTCAGCCGCGACGGCAAGGCGAGCCCGTTCGACGTGGCCACCCGCCTGTCGGACCGCATCGGGGCCACCTGCTATCCCCTGCCGCTCCCGGTCATCACCGACACGCGGGCGGAATGTGACATCCTGTGCGCCCAGCGCGGCTACCGGGCCGTGGCGACGCTGGCCGAGAACGCGGACGCGCTAGTGCTGGGGGTGGGCTCGATCGGCCGCGCGGCTCCCATCCTGGTCGACGGCTTCGTCCACGCCGACGAGATGGCGGCGCTCGAGCGCGACGGGGCGGTCGGGGAACTCGCCAGCCGCAGCTTCGATGCGGCCGGCCTGCCGATCAGGAACGAGGTCACGGCCCGCCTCACCGCCCTGCCGCTCCGCCGCAACCCCCACCGGCCCGTCGTGCTGGTGGCGGCCGGCGCCGGCAAGGTGGAGCCTATCCTCAGCGCCATCCGGGGGCGGTTCGGCACGGGCCTCATCACCGACGAGAGCACGGCGGCGGCCCTGCTCGAGGCCTCGGGCACGCGGCACGTGTTTTCCGCGCCGCGTCTCCACGGAACCGCCACAAATAATGCTTGACAATAGCCTGCATGTTCGGCGAGTTTTTGCTCCGATGGTGAGCAATTAAGCAGACTCGCCCAAGGGAGGACATTCGATGCGTTTTGCTCGTCTAGGTGGGGTGGCTCTTGCGGCGCTGATCGCCGGCACGGCCGGGGTCCGGGCAGAAACAAAGCTGACGATCGCCACGGTGAACAATGGCGACATGATCGTCATGCAGAAGCTGTCCAGCGCCTTCGAGAAGCAGAACCCCGACATCAAGCTCGACTGGGTGGTCCTCGAGGAGAACGTCCTCCGGCAGCGCGTCACCACCGACATCGCCACCAAGGGCGGCTCCTTCGACGTCATGACCATCGGCGCCTACGAGGCCCCCATCTGGGGCAAGCAGGGCTGGCTGCTGTCGCTCAACGATCTCGGCGACGATTACGACTACAGCGATCTCGTGCCCCAGGTGAAGGCCGGGCTGAGCGTCGGCGACAACCTCTATGCCGCCCCCTTCTACGCCGAGAGCTCCCTGACCTTCTACCGCAAGGATCTCTTCGAGAAGGCCGGCCTTACGATGGCCGAAAAGCCGACCTTTGCGCAGATCACCGAGTATGCCGAGAAGCTCAACGACAAGAAGAACGGCATCTACGGCATCTGCCTGCGCGGCAAGCCGGGCTGGGGCGAGAACATGGGGTTCCTCGGAACGACTGCGATCGCTTTCGGCGGTTCGTGGTTTGACGAGAAGTGGAAGCCGCAGTTCACCAGCGAGCCGTGGGAGAAGACGATCGCCTGGTACCTCGACGTCATGAAGAAGGCCGGCCCTCCGGGCGCGGCAGCCAACGGCTACAACGAGAACCGGGCCTTGTTCGCCACTGGCAAGTGCGGGATGTGGATCGATGCTACCGTGACCGCGGGCTACCTCTACAATCCCAAGGAGAGCCAGGTCGCCGACAAGGTCGCCTTCGCGCCCTCGCCGATCACCGACGCCAACCCGAAGGCCAGCGGCTGGTTCTGGTCCTGGGCGCTGGGCGTTCCGGCCTCCACCAAGCATGCCGACGCGGCCAAGAAGTTCGTGAAGTGGGCGACCTCGAAGGACTACATCAAGATGGTGGGCGAGTCCGAGGGCTGGGTCGCGGCTCCTCCGGGCACGCGCCTGTCGACCTACAACAACCCCGACTACCAGAAGGCGGCTCCCTTCGCCGAGTTCGTGCTGAAGCAGCTGCAGAACACCGACCCGTCCAAGCCGACCGTCAAGCCGGTCCCCTACACGGGCGTCCAGTTCGCCGCGATCCCTGAATTCCAGGGCATCGGCACGACGGCGGGCCAGGACATCGCTGCGGCGCTCGCCGGCCAGGAAACCGGCAAGCAGGCCCTTGCCAAGGCGCAGGCCTCGGCCGAGCGCACCATGAAGCAGGCCGGCTACCCCAAGTAGGCCGTCCGACGATCCCCGCTCCTCCCCCAGGGGGCCCCGGCCCGCCGGGGGAGGAGCCCAAGCTTTGCGGCAGTTGCGCGAGCCGTCGAGCGGATCGGGTCCGGGCCCTGTCCTTGTGACGATGCCCCGCCAGCGTCGCGCGCCCCCTTTCCTTCCAAAATCCTGGTCAGAGGGTGGTCGCCATGACGACATCCGTATCCCTTGCTCCCAAGGCGCATCGTTTTTCGCTGAAGCGCGCGCAGAGCCGAGCCGTCGACACGCGGCCGCTGCTCTGGCCGAGCATCGGCGTCCTCCTCGTCTGGATGATCGTACCGCTCGTCCTGACGCTGTGGTTCTCGTTCCGCAACTACAACCTCCTCGATCCGACGAGCCAAGGCTGGGCGGGCCTTGAGAACTACACCTACCTGCTGACCGACCCCTCCTTCATCACCTCGATCGTCAACACGGTGCTCCTGGTGGGGGGCGTGCTCATCTCCACCATCGTGTTCGGCACCCTGTTCGCGGTGCTGTTCGACCAGGATTTCTGGGGCCAGGGGGCGGCCCGCCTCTTCGTCATCGCGCCGTTCTTCGTGATGCCGACCGTGGCCGCGCTGGTCTGGAAGAACCTGCTGATGCATCCGGTGAACGGGCTCATCGGGTACATCACCACCACGCTCGGCTTCGGGGTGTTCGACTGGTTCACGAGCGCGCCGCTGTTCTCGGTCGGCATCATCGTGGCTTGGCAGTGGATCCCCTTCGCGACGCTGATCCTGCTCACCGCCATGCAGTCGCTCGACCGCGAGCAGATCGAGGCGGCCCGCATGGACGGTGCCAAGGCGGTCGCGCGGTTCCGCCACATCATCGTCCCGCACCTGTCGCGGCCGATCACGGTCGTGGTGATGATCGAGATGATCTTCCTGCTCGGCATCTTCGCCGAGATCTACGTCACGACCGCCGGCGGTCCGGGCGATGCGTCCACCAACCTGCCGTTCCTGATCTACAAGACCGCCATCCTGAATTCCGACATCGGCGGCGGATCGGCGGGCGGCATCGTGGCGGTCGTGCTGGCCAACATCGTCGCCTTCTTTCTCCTCCGCGCCTTCGCCCGCGGCCTAGAGTGAGGACCCCGCCATGAAGGTCAAATCGAGCGACAAGGCCCTGATGACCGTGCTGGGCTGGGCGGTCGCCTTCATCGTGTTCTTCCCCATCCTGTGGATGGGCCTCGCCTCCATCAAGTCCGAGCTGGACGCGGTCGCGACGCCCCCCAAGATCCTGTTCCACCCGACGCTCGAGAACTACCACGACATCAACGACCGGGCGAACTACGCGAAGTTCTTCTTCAATTCCGTCATCGAAGCCGTCGGCGCCACCATCGTCTGCATCCTGCTGGCCGCGCCGGCCGCCTACGCCATGGCGTTCTTCCCCACGCGGAAGACCAAGGACATCCTGATGTGGATGCTGTCGACCAAGATGATGCCGGCGGTGGGCGTCCTCGTGCCGATCTACCTGATCGCCATCTGGACGAACCTGCTCGACTCCCGGACGGGCATCATCATCGTCTTCACCCTGATGAACCTGCCGATCGTGGTGTGGATGCTCTACTCCTTCTTCCGCGAGGTGCCGAAGGAGATCCTGGAGGCGGCCCGCATGGACGGCGCGACGCCGCTGCAGCAGCTGCTGGAGCTCCTGCTGCCGCTGTCGCTGCCCGGGATCATGTCGACCTCGCTGCTGTCCATCATCATCTGCTGGAACGAAGCGTTCTGGAGCATCAATCTCACGGCCTCCAACGCCGCCCCGCTCACCGCGTTCATCGCCTCGTTCTCGAGTCCCGAGGGGCTGTTCTGGGCCAAGCTGTCGGCGGCCTCGTTCCTGGCCATCGCTCCCATCCTGGTGTTTGGATGGCTGACCCAGCGCCAGCTCGTCCGCGGCCTGACCTTCGGTGCCGTCAAGTAGGAAGTCGTCCATGGCTACTGTTGCACTCACGAACGTCAAGAAGAGCTACGGCGACGTCAGCATCATCCAGGGCGTGGATCTGTCGATCCGCGACAAGGAGTTCGTCGTGTTCGTCGGCCCCTCGGGCTGCGGGAAGTCCACGCTGCTGCGCATGATCGCGGGCCTCGAGGAGATCACCTCGGGCGACCTGTCCATCGACGGCAAGGTGGTCAACGACGTGCCGCCCGACGCGCGCGGCCTTGCCATGGTGTTCCAGTCCTACGCGCTCTACCCCCACATGAGCGTCGAGAAGAACATGGGCTTCGCGCTCAAGCTCGCGGGCGTGCCCAAGGCCGACCGGGACGCCAAGGTGAACGAGGCCGCCCGCATCCTGCAGCTCGAGAAGCTGCTGGACCGCAAGCCCGGGCAGCTGTCGGGCGGGCAGCGCCAGCGCGTCGCCATCGGCCGCGCCATCGTGCGCCAGCCCAAAGTGTTTCTGTTCGACGAGCCGCTGTCGAACCTCGATGCGTCGCTGCGCGTGCAGATGCGCATCGAGATCGCGCGGCTCCACAACGAGCTGAACGCGACCATGATCTACGTGACCCACGACCAGGTCGAGGCCATGACCATGGCCGACCGCATCGTGGTGCTGCGGGCGGGCAAGATCGAGCAGGTCGGCTCCCCGCTCGAGCTCTACCATTTCCCGGCGAACCTCTTCGTCGCCGGCTTCATCGGCTCGCCGAAGATGAACCTCACCCCGGCCAAGCTGAAGGCCATGGGCCCCGAGGGAGCGACCATCACGCTTCCGGGCGGCCGCGACGTGAGCATCCCGGTCGAGGCCTCCAACACGGCGGCGCCCGGCAGCGACGTCACGCTCGGCGTGCGGCCCGAGCAGCTGGCCATCGGCCCCGAGGGCCCGCTGTCCGGCACCGTCGCGGTGGTCGAGCAGCTCGGCGGCGAGACCCTGATCTACGTGGATATCGGCAACAAGACGCTGGTCACCGTGAAGGCGGCAGGCAGCACGACCTTCCCGGTCGGCGCCAAGGTCAACGTGGCCGTGATCACCGACGAAGCCAACCTGTTCGACAAGGACGGCAAGGCTTTTACGCCCAAGCGCAGCCGCGCCGTACTCGACAAGGGCCGGGTGCACTAGGCACCCGGGGAAGGGCCGCTTCGCCGGTCAGAGCGCCAGCGCGTCCCTGGCCGACGCCGGCCAGCGGGCTGTGTCGAGCCCGTGCGTCCAGAACAGCGCCACGGCCAGCCGGTCCATGCCGAAGGCGACGCAGCCGGTGTGGGCCGCCTCGCCGTCCGCGTCTGCGATGTCCCAGATCGCCCCGAAGTGCTCGCGGTGGCAATTGAAGCTCATGCAGGCCGTCGGCCGCTCGACCGAGTGCAGCGGCACGAGCATCTCGAACTTGAGCGCCTGCTGCAGCTGGCTGATCGCCTTCACCTGGCCGATGCGGCCGAAGAAGGGGTCGCTCGCCACATCCACCTCGTGCGGCAGCGCCAGCGCGTCCATCATGGCCCGCGCGGCCACGATCCAGCGG
>CAXUMV010000033.1:5609-8828 GCA_964252065.1 uncultured Lichenihabitans sp. | reverse complement strand
CGTGTCGTCGTGCGACAGGCGCGCGAAGGCCAGACGGCGCTGCTCGCCGCGCTGGTGCGGATCGAGACCGCGCTCGACCAGGCCGCGCGGCAGCCGCCCGCGCTTGGCCATGATGGGATAGACCGGGTAGCAGGCCGCGGGGCTCAGCACGAGGTCGGCGGGCGCCAGCGCGGCCGTCCAGTCGCCGCCCGCCTCGTGGCGGTTCGCGGCCGCCGTGATCTCGGCGTCGCTGCCGTGCAGGGCGCAGACGCAGCCGAGCAGGTTCGGGAAGCTCTTGAGGTAGCCGTGCCGCTCGACGTCGCGACGGCTCATCACGGGGGGAAAGCGGAAGATCTCCGTTCCGTCCTCGCGCTGGCGCGAGACGTAGGCGGACAGCTGCTCGACGACGCCCTCGTAGAGCCCCGTGCGGCCGTAGACGCCGTCGACGCCGGTCGCGTGGAACAGCGCGTCCTTGACGGCGTCGTGCGCCGCCGCCGGGGCTTTCAGGCGGCGCTCACCCGGGCTCGCAGCAGGCGCGTTCATGGCAGGCAAACTCCTAGACGACGAGGATGGAGGCGGTCAGGCCGACAGCGTGGTGGGCACCGGCGTCATCAGCGACGCGCTCGCAAGGCTCGACAGGATGCGGTCGTTGTTGATCATCAGGGGCGAGGAGAGCACGTCGCGCAGGTGCCGGGCCACGGACGCATCGCCGTCGTTGCGGTAGCCCGAGAGGCCGCAGGCCCGGAGCGCGCCGAGGACGGTCGCGACCGCGAGCTCGGAGGCTTCCACCTTCAGCAGGGTGATGGCCGTCTGGAACTCCAGGGAGGCCAGCAGGGCAGGGTCGGCCAGGGCGGCGTCGTAGCGGCGGATCGAGGCGGCGATCAGCCCGCGGAGCTGGCCCAGGCTGGAGGCGGCCTTCGTCACGTGGGCGGCGCCGGGCGGCAGCTGCCCGCCCGCCTGGCGGGCCGCCTTGCGCGTGAACATCTGGGCCCGCTCGACCGCCGCGGCCGCGATGCCGGCCCAGACGCTCGACCAGAGCAGATGGGCGGTCGGCGTCATGGTCTCGGCGTGGATCGCATCGTAGGGGACGCTCAGCACCTGGTCGGCGCAGCCCGTTGCCTTGAGCGCGAAGCCACCCGAGCAGGTGCCGCGCATGCCCATGGTGTTCCAGCCGCCCTTGAGATCGAGCGCGTAGTCCTCCTTGCAGAAGACGGCGAGGACCTGCGTGGAGGTGGAGGCGTCGGCATCGCGGCGCGCCGTGGTGACGATCGCGTCCGCCTGCGCGCCGTAGGACATGACGGTGGCATCGCGCTCGAAGCGGATGCGCGACCCCTCGCGCTCGATCGGGGCGTCGCTGGCCCGCACGTTGCCCCCGCCCTTGCCTTCGGTGGTCGAGGAGGCGAGGAGCAGCTGCTCGGAAGAAAGCCGGCGCAGGAAGCCCTCCTGCCACCCATTGCCGAGGCCGTGCCGCACGAGGCAGGCCGCCTTGATCTGGTGCATGGCGTAGATCATGCCCGTCGAGGCGCAGGCGCGGCCCAGGCGATAGCATACGTCCGCCATGGTGGCGACCGAGGCTTCCTCGCCCCCCAGGGCGACTGGGACGCTGATGCCGAGCAGGCGCTCGGCGCGGATGGCCTCGAACGCCTCGGCCGGGAAGCGGCCTTCGGCGTCCACCGCAGCCGCGTGGCGGGCGGCGACCCGCGCCGCGAGCTCGGTGCGCTCGATCAGCGAGCGGGCGGGCCGCGGGGCTTCCCCGGGCTGACCGGCAAGGCCGTTGACGGCCGGAGCGTCGGAACTCAAATCCAGCATGGGGCCAACACACCTTCAATGATAAAGCGGCGCGATCCGGAACCGCGGCCGTGGGACAATCCACCCATTATACGGCAGCGATCTTGCAGTCGCGACCCTTAAGGACGGGTTCGTCGCACTGCTTGAAACCGGTGAACGGGGCGGCAACCGGCGGCTTCGTTCACCGAAGGGCAATCTTGCTGGTATTGAGTGGACCGGGCGACGGGCCGGCCGTGCCGCGTGGAGGAGCCGATGACGACAATGACGGGAGGCCGCGTCGCGGCGCTGGTCACGGGACTGGTGACGCAGAAGGGGATCGCCCGGGAGGTCGGCCCCGACGATCGGCTGGTCGATGCCGGCCTGACATCGATGGACATGGTGAACCTGATGCTCGCGGTGGAAGCCGAGTTCGACCTCATGATCCCGCCCGGCGAGATCACGCCCGGCAACTTCCGGTCCATCGCCACCATCGAGGCGATGGTGGAACGCGTCTCGAGCGGCGACGCATAGGCCTGCCCTCAGGGCGCCGTGCAGGCGATCGGGGCGGGCGTGCAGGCGATTCCGGGTGTCGAGCAGGAGGCCGGCGCATCGCCGCCCGCGCTGGTGCAGACCGTGCAGCCGTCCGTCCAGGCGGCGCAGGCCCTGGTCCGGCCATAGGCCTGGATCGAGGAGCCGGGCGTCTGCGGGACGGATGCCGGGCCGGGATCGAACGCCAGCCCCGGCGGCCCGAAGACGAGAAAGCAATAGAGCGAGAGACAACCGATCATCGGCCAAGCCCTAGCGCAGGACGGCCCGCCCCGCTACCCCGCGTGATGGCGGCGTGATAGCTCGCGGGGCATGATGCTCGAAGGCCTGCCCCCCAATAACGCCGCCCACAGGCTCGTCCTGGTCACGGACGAGGCGACCGCCCGCGCGGTCGCCGACGCCGTGGTCGAGACCTTCGATCCCGCCGAGACGGCCGCCACGGCCTTCGAGGACGAGGGCGACCCGGGGCGCGTCAAGCCCTGGACCGTCGAGGTGTATTTCGGCCGGGCGCCCGACGAGGCCCGGGTCCGCGCGCTGGTGGCCGCGGCCGTCGGCCCGGCCGTCGCGGCCGCGCTGGTGTTCGGCGACGTCGCCGAGCGCGACTGGGTGGCGGCCTCGCTCGAAGGCCTCGGCGCGGTCACGGCCGGCCGGTTCGTGGTGCACGGCCAGCACGACCGCGCCGCGGCGCGGGCCAACGTGGTCGCGCTCGAGATCGAGGCGGCGCTGGCCTTCGGGACGGGGCACCACGGCACGACACGCGGGTGCCTCCTGATGCTCGACGGCATCCTGAAACGCCGCCGGCCGGCCCGCGTCCTCGATGTCGGCACCGGAACCGGGGTGCTTGCGATCGCGGCCGCCAAGGCGTTGCGCCGCCGGGTCGCGGCGGGCGACGTCGACCCGGTCGCGGTCGCGGCCGCGGCCGCCAAC
>CAXUMV010000033.1:1022-5599 GCA_964252065.1 uncultured Lichenihabitans sp. | reverse complement strand
GGGCCGGCCCCTGGGTGCGCCCTGTGGTGGCCAGGGGCGTCGGCCATCCGGACCTGCGCGGGCGGGCGCCCTTCGACCTCGTCTTCGCCAACATCCTGGCCGCGCCGCTCAGGCGCCTCGCCCCCATGCTTGCCGCGGTCGCGGCCCCGGGGGCCGAGATCGTGCTGTCCGGCCTGCTGGTCGCCGACGTGCCCGGCATCCTGTCGAGCTATGCGGCCCGGCAGCTGAGGCTCAGGCACAAGCTCGTCCTCGACGGCTGGGCGACGCTGCTGCTGCGCTGAAGCCTCGGCTCAGCTCCGGTCGCCGAACAGGAACGGGGCGACGTCCCGGACGCTCGGCGCTTTCAGGGCCGCGAACGGCATCGGCCGGCAGACCGCCATGGCGGACAGCCCGACCCGGGTGGTCAGCATGCCGTTGAGCAGCCCCTCACCGAGCCGCGCCGACAGCTTGGCCGCAAGGCCATGGCCCACGACCTGCTGCAGGATGCTGTCCCCGACGGCCAGCCCCGCGGTCAGGGCGAGATGGGCGCCGACCGAGCGGGCCAGCCGCAGGAAGCCGAACAGGCCCGGGCGCCCGCTGTAGATCGCCGCGATCCGGCGGATCAGCACGACGATCTGGCCGACCACGAACAGCAGATCCAGCACGGCCCGCGGGCTGATGGCGGTCACGGCCGAGACGCGCTTGGCGGCGTCCGCGATCTCCCGCCGCGCCTGCCGGTCGAGGGCCGTCATCAGCTTGCGTTCGGCGAGCTCGAGAAGGTCGCGCCCGTCGATGATCTCGCGGGTCAGCGCGGCGAGCTCGCGCCGCGTCGCGGCGGCCTCGGGGCGGGCGGCGTAGAGGGCGTCGAGCTCGCCCAGGGCGCGCCGGGCCGCCGTGCCGTCGTCGGCCGCATGGGCCTCGGCGATGCGGCGATGCAGGGTCGCGACCTGGCGCTGCCGGGCGACCCCCAGGATCTCGCGGACCGCCATGGCGAGCAGCGCGAGCCCGGCTACCCCGAGCAGCGCGAGCCCGAGCCAGCCGAGGCTCGGCACGCGGGCGAAGAGGTCGTCGATCAGCCGCCACACCCATAGACTGACCCCGAGCGACACCAGCCCGCCGACCGCCGACCAGAACAGGCCCGGCCAGGAGGGTCGCAGGCGGTCCAGCATGCCGCGCCGCTGGGCGAGCTCGACCGCGGCCTCGGCCTCGGCGTCACCCGGCTCGCCGCGATAGGGATCGGGCTGCTCGGTGATGGCGATGCCGGCCTCAACGGCGCCCCGGCCGGGGTCGACCCGGAAGGCCCGCGGCCGTTCCCCCGGAGGCGCGGCCGCCGTCCCCGGCGCGGGCTCGATGACCTCGGGCGCGAGCCGGAACGCCCGCGGGCGCGCGGGCTGCGCGGACGGCTCCTCGGTCATGCGAGGCGATCTCCAAGGAGGAACTGCATCGCCCGGTCGAGCCGAATATGCGGCAGGGGACCCGCGCGGCCATCCGCGCCGGGCGCGGAGGAGGGCGGGCGGAAGCGCACGAACCGGTAGGCCGCGGCCTCGCCGGCATCCCGGGCCAGCACGTCCCCGCGCAGCGCGGTCTTCGGGTCCGGCGGCAGCTCGCCGGGGTAGATGGCGGCTTCCGCCTCGCCGTCGAACAGCTCGCCGTCGATGCGCTCGCCCGCGAGCGGCGTCCCGACGATGGCGTCGAGCGTCACGGCGCCGTCGCGCACGGCGGCCTCGCGCGTCGCGCGCACCGCCGCCATGGCGATCACGTCGACCCGCGCCCCCACCCCCTCGGCGCGTGCGATGGCCCGGGCCGTGAGCACGCGCAGGATCGCCTCCAGGCGGTCGTGGCTCGTGTGGTGCAGGTGGTCGGCCTTGGTGGCCGCGAACAGGATGCGGTCGATGCGCGGGCGGAACAGGCTCGACACGAGGCTCTGCCGCCCGGCCCGGAAGGCCAGCAGCAGCTCGGACAGCGCCGTCTCGAGGTCGCGCACGGCGGCCGGGCCCGCGTTCAGCGCCGCCAGCGCGTCGACGAGCACGATCTGCCGGTCGAGCCGGGCGAAGTGGTCGCGGAAGAAGGGCGCCACCACATGTGTCTTGTAGGCCTCGTAGCGCCGCTCCATCATGGCGGCCAGCGATCCCGCCGGGCTCCTGGCGCCCTCGGTCACGGCCAGCGGCGCGAAGGTCAAGGCGGGCGAGCCGTCGAGGTCGCCGGGCATCAGGAACCGGCCCGGCGGCAGGCTTGACAGAGCGTGGTTCTCCGCCCGGCTCGCCCGGAGATAGGCAGTGAAGAGCTCCGCGGCCCGGCGGGCGTCCGCCTCGGACGCCGTCCCGCGCGGATCGGTCGCCTGCAGGTGGCCTCGCCAGTCGGCCGCAAGGCTCGCCCGGGCGGCGGTCGCGCTGGCCTCGATCGTCTCGCGCGACCACTGGGCGTAGCTCTTGCCCATCAGCGGCAGGTCGAGCAGCCACTCGCCGGGATAGTCCACGATGTCGATCGTGAACTGGGCGGGGCCGCTGCGCCAGCCGCCGGTCCGCTCGAAATCGAGCGTCAGGCGCAGCTCCGACACCTGCCGGGTCGAGGCCGGCCAGCGCCGTTCGACCGTCAGGGCGGCGAGGTGGTCCTCGAGGGCGAAGCGCGGGACGGTGTCGTCGGGCTGCGGCCGCAGCGCGGCGCCCCGCAGGCGCCCTTCGGCGGCGACGCGGAACACGGGCAGCCGGCCGCCCCCCTGCATCAGCGTGTGCACCAGGGCCGTGATGAACACGGTCTTGCCGGCGCGGGAAAGCCCCGTCACCCCCAGGCGCAGCCCCGTGCCGCCGACGTAGTCGGCGAGGCTGCGCGCGGCGATCTGCGCATCCTGGATCAGCGTATCGAACAGCGGCAAGACGGCTCCCGGCAGCGGCGGGAGAGCCGCCTCGCTGCACCCCAGAGGTAGGCGCGGGCCGGCCCGTTGAACAGGCCGCCCGGCGCGTCGGCTCAGGGCGGGCTCAGGAACTCGACCAGGGTGCCGCCGGCCGTGACCTCGCCCCAGGCGGCGGCTTCGAGATCGATGACGGCGAGCGAGGCGGTCGGGTAGCCTTGGGCGAGGCGGGCGCCGGCCGTGTCGCCGCCCCGCCGGGCCAGACGCCGGGCCGCCTCGGCGATGCCGGGATTGTGGCCGATCACCAGCAGGCAGTCGACGTCGGCCTCGGTCCTGGCGATGGCGGTCAGGATGGTTTCGGGCGAGGCGTCGTAGAGCCGGGGCTCAAGCCGCAGCCGGGGCGGGGTTCGGGCCGCGTCGGCCAGGAGGTCGAAGGTGCGCCGCGTGCGCCGGGCGTCCGACACGAGCGCGACGTCCGGCTGCCATCCGGCGTCCTCGATCGCCGCGCCGGCCCAGCCGGCATCCCTGACGCCCCGGGGAGCAAGGTCGCGGTCGTGGTCGCCGCGCGGAGCGCCCTGGACGGCCTTGGCGTGGCGCAGGAACAGCAGGCGCTTCATGGGTCACTCCGGTGGGCTGCATCCTCGGTGCAGAGAGCAGGCAATTCAGTCGCAGGCCATCCCTGCGCGAGCCTTGCCGGCCCACGCGGTGCCGCATTGTCGGGAGGAAAAACGAACGTTATAAGGCGCGGAATTTCCCGACGTCGGAGTCCACCCGTCCATGATGGATACGTCGCTGCTCACCCAAGGCTACCGTCCTTCCGAAGACGAAGCGTTCATGAACGAGCGCCAGAGAGACTACTTCCGGCGCAAACTGCTGAGCTGGCGCGAGGACCTGCTGCGCGAGAGCCGCGAGACCCTGGCGGCGCTGCAGAACGAGAACGAGAACCATCCCGACTTCGCCGACCGGGCGTCCTCGGAGACCGACCGGGCCATCGAGCTGCGCGCGCGGGACCGGCAGCGCAAGCTGATCGCCAAGATCGACTCCGCCGTGTCGCGCATCGACGACGGCAGCTACGGCTACTGCGAGGAGACCGGCGAGCCCATCGCCCTCAAGCGGCTCGACGCCCGCCCTATCGCGACCCTGTCGGTCGAGGCCCAGGAGCGCCACGAGCGCCGCGAGCGGATCTACCGCGACGACTGAAGGCCGGCACTGAGGCCTAACCTCTGCCCGTCATCGCGAGGCGCGTCAGCGCCGTGGCGATCCAGGCGACGGTGCAGCAGCCCAAACATGGATCGCTTCGCTGCGCTCGCGAAGACGACACCGCCAGCGCCCTCGGCCCGCAAACCGTCACTCAGAGCGTGCCGACGATCCGCTTGATCTCGACCTTGAGGCCCGCGGCGAGGTCGGGGCGGGCCATGCCGAAGGCGATGTTGGCCGCCAGGAACCCGAGCTTCGAGCCCGTGTCGTAGGTCCGGCCGTCGAAGCGGACGCCGTGGAAGGGCTGGTCGCGCGCGAGCTTGATCATCGCGTCCGTCAGCTGGATCTCCCCGCCCGCGCCCTTCTCGCCGTGCTCCAGGAGCCCGAAGACCGACGGATCGAGGATGTAGCGGCCCGAGATGATCGAGGTCGAGGGCGCCGTGCCGCGGGGCGGCTTCTCGACCATGCCGGTGATCTCGAAGGTGTGGCCCTCGTCCTTGCCGATCGAGACGACGCCGTACTGGTGGGTCTCCTCCGGCGGCACCTCCTCCAC
>CAXUMV010000033.1:688-1012 GCA_964252065.1 uncultured Lichenihabitans sp. | reverse complement strand
CCCTGGTAGGTCTCGATGCACTGGGCGAGGCAGCGCGAGCCGCGCCCCCCCGCCATGGTGACCATGTCGGGCAGCAGCACCGCGAAGGGCTCGTCCCCCACGATGTCGCGCGCGCACCACACCGCATGGCCGAGCCCCAGCGGCTGCTGCTGGCGCGTGAAGCTGGTGGCGCCGGCCGCCGGCAGGTCGGCGACCAGCGCGTCGTATTCCTTGATCTTGCCGCGCGCCTGCAGCTTGTCCCGGACATGCGGGAGCGGCTCGGGCGTCGCGATCTCGGCGGCCGGCGCCTCGCAGCTCGGGCTGACGCTCGGGAGGACCGGGGCG
>CAXUMV010000033.1:0-678 GCA_964252065.1 uncultured Lichenihabitans sp. | reverse complement strand
GAAATGCTCGATCCCCGCCTCGCGCGCCTCGTCGACCACGTGCTGGAGCACCGGACGGTCGACGACCGTCATCATCTCCTTGGGGACAGATTTGGTGGCCGGCAGGAACCGGGTCCCAAGTCCCGCCACGGGAAACACCGCCTTGCGAATGCGTTTCATGCGCGATCCACCAACCTGGGGCCCGGTTGTAAAGCCGTAGTCATACGGACTAAAGTTCCGAGCGTCGAGCCGACCCGCCCGGCCCTGCCTGCTCACGGGTTTCATCGCCGTGAGGTATGGACGCGTGATCGTTACGCTCCGGTGAAAGAGGTTCTCATGGCGGTTCTGGTGACCGGCGGCGCGGGCTATATCGGCAGCCACATGGTCCTCGAGCTTCTGGAGCATGGGGAAGAGGTGGTCGTGATCGACAACCTGTCCACCGGGTTCCGGTCCGCGGTGCCGGCCGGCGTCACGCTGGTGCAGGGCGACTTCGGCGACGAGGCGACCGTCACGGCGGCGATCCGCGAGCACGGGGTGGATGCCATCGCCCATTTCGCGGCCAAGATCGTGGTGCCGGACAGCGTCGCGGACCCGCTCGGCTACTACCTCAACAACACCGCCAAAGCCCGCAGCCTGCTGGCGACGGCGGTCGCGACCGACGTCAGATCCTTCATCTTCTCCTCGACCGCGGCGGTCTAC
>CAXUMV010000032.1:0-16506 GCA_964252065.1 uncultured Lichenihabitans sp. | reverse complement strand
CGCGGACGTCACCGAGCGCCAGGCCCGCGCGGCGACGGCACCCTGACGGACCGACGACGACCGCTCACGACCCTCGGCCGGGCCGCATTCCCGGGTCGGCGGCGGTGCCACCCACGCCTGGACGCAGGTCTACCTGCCCGGCGCCGGCTGGGTCGAGTTCGACCCCACCAACGGCATCGTGGGCAACCGGGACCTGATCCGCGTCGCGGTCGCGCGCGACCCCCGCCAGGCCATCCCCCTCTCGGGCACCTATTTCGGCGACCCCGCCGCCTATAGCGGCATGGAGGTCAGCGTGGACGTGCGGGAGCTCGGCACCAAGGCGCCCGACGGACGGCCGGGGGCGCCGGTGCCAAGCGAGGCGCCCGAGCCGGCCCTGTGAGCGCGGACGCGGGCGGATCGGGAGCGATCGCGTGACGGCCTGAGGCCCGGACGACACGCCTGCAAATTAGCATCGTGGTAAGATTCCCCTGATCTAAGCGACGCGGGTCGTCCTGTACCGAGACCGAGCGATGGCATCCAGCAACCAAGAACAATATCTCCTGGAACTGACCAACGAGGCCCGCCTCGACCCGCTCGCCAACGCCGCGCGCTACATCGCCTCCTACGATCCGCTGACCGCCAAGCAAGGCGACATCCAGGACGCCGCGGAGTATTTCGGCGTGTCCGGGCCCGACCTGCTGGCCGCCTACACGGCGCTGACGCCGGCCCAGCCGCTCGCCTGGAACGACAGCCTCACGGTCGCCTCGCGCCAGCACGACCGGGCCATGATCGCGGCCGACGAGCAGTCCCACCAGCTGCCGGGCGAGCGCGTCTTCACCGATCGCGACGCCGACGCGGGCTACGCCTTCACGAACCGCGCCGCCGAGAACGTCTACGCCTATGCCCATGGCGGCCTCTATACCCAGGCCGGCTTCATGATCGACTGGGGCAACAGCGAGCCCGGGCATCGCGACAACATCATGGATCCCGCCCTGCGCGAGGTGGGGATCGGCATCCTGGCCAACACGAACAGCGACAGCCAGTTCGGGCCGCAGGTCGTAACGGAGGATTTCGGCTCGCACGGCACGAGCGGCTCCTTCCTGCTCGGCGTCGCCTACACGGACAGCGACCACGACGCCTTCTACTCCGTCGGCGAGGGCGTCGCCGGCCTGACGGTCAGCGTGGCGGGCGCCAGCGCGACCTCGAGCGCCAGCGGCGGCTACACGCTTGCCACGAACGCCACGGGCCATCAGACCGTGACCCTGACGGGCGGCAACCTGCCGGGCGCCGTCTCGGTCGGGCTCGATCTGCAGAACCAGAACATCAAGCTCGACGTGGTCGGGGGCAATACGCTGCTGACCTCGGCCTCGGTCAGCGTGGAGGGGCCCGTCGCCACCATCCAGGGCCTGGGGCTCACCGGCCTCACCATCACGGCCGGCGCGGGCTCGCACGGCATCGTGGGAACGCCGGGCGGCGACACGCTGACCGGCGGGTCGGACGCGGACCAGATCGCCGGGCGGCAGGGCAACGACGTGATCGTGGGCCGGCAGGGCAACGACACGCTCGGGGGCGGCCAGGGCCAGGACGCCATCGGCGGCGGCCAGGGGGACGACCAGCTGCGCGGCGGAGCGGGCGCCGACACCCTGCGGGGGGGCCAGGGCAACGACCTGCTGTTCGGCGGGCAGGACAACGATGCCCTGTTCGGCGGCCAGGGCAACGACAGCCTGGCCGGCGGGATGGGCGACGACACGCTGACCGGCGGCCTGGGGGCCGACCGCTTCGTGTTCGGCTTCACGTCCGGCCACGACCTGATCACCGACTTCAGCGGCGGCGGCGACACCCTCGACCTGCAGGGCCAGAGCTACAGCCTCGGCACGGCGACCGACGGGTTCGCCCTGCTCACCCTGTCGGGCGGCGGCTCGATCCAGCTCGCGGGTCTGACGGCCGGGCAGGTCGACCTTACGATCTTCGCGTGACCGGCCGGGACGTCGCGGTTGCCGCAGCGTCCCGCTGTCGAGCTCGTGTCAGGTCGCCCATCAGCGGCGGTTTGACGGTCTCACCCGCGTCCAGAACGGCAGGATGAGCCACGGACGCCGGCGCCGATGACGACCGCAGTCGACCCTCCGCGGACAGCCGCATAGTCCTTTTCCGTCATCGCGAGGCGCGTCAGCGCCGTGGCCATCCATGCAGCGGCAGGAACGGCCGGGAGATGGATTGCTTCGCTTCGCTCGCAAAGACGACGTCGGGTTTCTATCCCGGTTTCTTCGCCGCAGCTTGGCATCAGTGGCGACGGCTTGGGTGTCAGTTGCTTCCCGGCAGCCAGGCCAGCAGGCTCTTCGGCAGCAGCGAGGGCTCGGCGCTGCCGGTGATCTGCTTGGGAAGCGCGGTCGTCGACATCTGCGGGGTGGCGGCCGGCTTGGCCGGGGGCGCCACGGGGGGCTTGGCGGCGAGGTGACCGCGAGGCGGCAGCTTCGGCGCGGCCTTCGCGGCCGGCTTGCCCGACGTCGCATCGGCGGCGGCGGCCGCGACGAGGGGCGCGGCCTCGGGCTTGGTGGCGGCCCCGAACCCGAGCCACTTGTTGAAGAAGGTGCCCGTCGCGTCCTTGGGCTCGGTCCTCGCATAGGCGGAGGGCGCGGAATCGAAGACCGCCGGCCCCTCGGCTTGGGCGAGCTTGACGGGCGCCGCGGCGGCCGGCATCGCGACTCCGGGCGCAACCTGGGCCGGCGCGACGGCCGCCACGGCGGAGGCTCCCACGGGGCTGGTCACGTTGCCCTTGGCCAGCAGCGCCTTCGACCGCGCCTTGGCGGCGGCGAGCTGGACCGCGACGGACTTCGACTTCGGCCCCTCGTCGAGCGCGATCTCGGTCGCGCCGGCCGCCAGGGCGTCCGGACGGCTGACTTCGGCGAACTGGTGGCTGAAGGCGTCGTTCTGGCCGCCGTCCGCATAGACCAGGCGCACCGGCTTGGCGCCCTTGGCGACGAGCTCGGCAACCTGCGCGTCGTCGGTCTGCGCCTTGGCCGCGACCTGGGCCTTGACGGCCGCATCCTCGTCGAGCGGCGGGCAGCTGTCGAAGGCGTCGAAGCGGCTGCCGGCCTTCGGGGTCGCGCCGAACACGTAGCGCTTCGCGCAGACCCCGACGGGCGTCTCGGTCTTGGTCACCTCAAAGTAGTCCGAGCCCTTCTTCAGCTCGCGCCAGAACGGCATGTTCGGATCGAGGCGGAGCTTGGCCAGGTTCTCGGCCGTCATGTGGAAGGGATAGGACTGCATCTGGATGGCGCGCTGGCCGCCCGCGAAGGACTCGCGGGCGAGGGCGTAGATCTCCTCGATCTGCTTGTCGGTCATCGAGAAGCAGCCGGCCGAGGAGCAGACGCCGTGCACCATGATGGAGCCGCCGGCCGCCCCGTTGGCCCGGTCGTAGGCGTTCGGATAGCCGATGTTGAACGACAGGTAGTAATGCGAATTCGGGTTCATCTGGCCCGGGGTGATCGTGTAGAAGCCCTCCGGCACCTGACGGTCGCCCTCGGTGCGCTTGGGGCCGAGCTGGCCGGACCAGCGGCACATCGGGAAGCTCTTGACGAAGACGTACTTGCCCCCGGTATCCCGCTTCCAGACCTCCAGCTCCGCTTCCTTCTTGTAGGCGCGGATCAGCATCGGGGCGTCCTTGACGGTGCCCTTGGATGCCATGAGGTCGAGCGTGGCCTTCGGAATGGGGGCGTAGGCCTTGTAGGCGCTCTCGCTGCCCGTGCCCTCGCAGCCCGACAGGAGGACCGCGGCCCCCATGGCGGCAGCGATCAGCGACACGGAGCGGAGGTTACGCGTAAAGGACATGCTGCGGATATCCACTGCCTTTGACCAGAGCCGACCTTGCGACAGGCACCATTACCCGCAGGTTACCACGGCGATCCGCGGCCCGGGAAAAAGCGTCCGATAAAAAGTTCCGGTGTGACTTAAATATTCTTCGAGCGCTCACGTTCGGCGACCGATGGCGAGGAACTTGTCGGCACGCGCCGCCCTGATGGCCTCCGGCGACATGCCCTCGAAGGCGGCGAGCGCCTTGGCGATGGCCGCCCCCGTGGCGCCGAAGACCGCCGGCGGGTCGCGATGGGCGCCGCCCGCCGGCTCGGGCACGACGGCGTCGATGATGCCGAAGCGCAGGAGATCCTGGGCGGTGATCTTCATGTTGGTGGCCGCGTCCTCGGCCCGCGTCGCATCGCGCCACAAGATTGAGGCAAAGGCTTCGGGCGACGCGACGGTGTAGATGGCGTGCTCCAGCATCAGCACGCGGTTGGCCGTGGCGATGGCGACCGCCCCGCCCGAGCCGCCCTCCCCGATCACGATCGCGACGTTGGGCGTGCCGAGCGCGAGGCAGGCTTCGGTCGAGCGCGCGATGGCCTCGGCCTGCCCGCGCTCCTCGGCATCGATGCCGGGAAAGGCGCCGGCGGTGTCGACCAGCGCGATGACCGGCAGGCCGAAGCGGTCGGCGAGCTCCATCAGCCGGGCCGCCTTGCGGTAGCCCTCCGGCCGCGCCATGCCGAAATTGTGCTTGAGGCGGCTGTCGGTGTCGGACCCCTTCTCCTGGCCGATGACGCAGACGGGGCGGCCCTCGAAGCGGCCCATCCCCCCGGTGATCGCCTGGTCCTCCCCGAACGCCCGGTCGCCGGCCAGCGGGGTGAAGTCCTCGACCAGCGCCCTCACGTAGTCGAAGAAGTGCGGACGCTGCGGATGGCGGGCGACCTGCGTCTTCTGCCAGGGGGTGAGGGTGAGATAGAGGTCGGCCAGGGCCTTGGCGGCGCGGACCTCGAGGCGGGTAAGCTCCTCGCCGATGGGCACCGCGTCGTCGGCACTTGCGACCGTCCGCAGCTCCTCGATCTTGGCCTCGATCTCGGCGACCGGCTTTTCGAAATCGAGATAGGTGCGCATGGATTCCGGGAACGGGCGGCGGGGTGCCGCCTTCCTTCAAAAGAGGGCGGAACCTGACCGCTGGGGGTGCCCGAGTCAACCTCGCCGGGCTCGGCCGCACATCTTGGTCGGAAAACAGAATGCCTGCCGAAGAGTCCCTTCTCCCGCTCTGCGGGAGAAGGTCCGCAAGGCGGGGATGAGGGGATCCTCAGTCTCGGGAGTCCCCTCATCCGCCCTGTCGGGCACCTTCTCCCGCGAGCGGGAGAAGGGCATTACCTTGATACATTCGACTCGAGCCCGTTGCCGTGAGGTCCGGGCGGGGCGCGTTCCCCGCGTTGACGGCGTCGCGGACGCAGGACCACAGTGGCGGGCCCGGTCGAGAAGATGGTGGTCGCCATGAAGGTTTCGCTGATCCAGATGAACTCGGGCGACGACAAGCCCCGCAACCTCGCCGATGCCACGGCGCTCATCGAGCGGGCCGTGGCGGAGGACGGCCCGGACTGGATCCTGTTGCCCGAGTGCTTCGATTTCCTGGGCGGCGACCGGAGCGCCAAGCGCGCGGCGGCCGAACGCGTGCCCGGGGGGCCGGCCTACCGGGTGATCCAGGAGCTGGCGCGGCGGCACCGCGTCGTCATCCATGCCGGCTCGATCCTCGAGGCCCTCGAGGGCGAGGAGCGCATCCACAACACCACGCTCGTGTTCGACCGGCAGGGGGCCGAGATCGCCCGCTACCGCAAGATCCATCTGTTCGACATCACGGCGCCCGACGGCACCGACTACAAGGAAAGCGCCTCGATCAAGCCGGGCGACGCGGTGGTGACCTATGCCTGCGAGGGCGTCACGGTCGGCTGCTCGATCTGCTACGACCTGCGCTTTCCCGCCCTGTTCCAGGCGCTCGCCGCCAAGGGCGCGACCATGATCGCCCTGCCGGCCGCCTTCACGATGCAGACCGGCAAGGACCACTGGGAGGTGCTCTGCCGGGCCCGCGCCATCGAGACGGAGACCTATTTCTGCGCCGCGGCGCAGACCGGCAGCTTCAAGCAAGGGGGCGCGACGCGCCAGACCTACGGCCATTCGATGGTGGTCGATCCCTGGGGCCACGTGGTCGCGCGGGCCTCGGACGGGGTGGGGACGGTCTCGGCCCGCCTCGATCCCGCCCGGGTCGAGAAGGTCCGCGCCATGATCCCGGTCGCGCGCCACCGCGTCGCCCTGCCGGCCTGAGCCTACGGCTCGCGGCGTCCCTGGCTGGCGGCCCGCCGCTTGGCCTTGCGGGCCGCCTTTTCGGCCAGCGCCACGCCGAGCCGGTCGTAGAGGAGCGCCGCGCGGGCCTCGGTGAGCTTGGTGGCGCAGTAGCCGTGCCGGCCTTCGTCGGCGTAGTCGCGGCAGGTTTCCGAGCGGCTCGAGGAGAACTGCGCCTGGTCGCGGGCGAACCCCATGATGGTGGGGCGATCCTTGGTGGAGGCGACCAGCGCCTTGTAGTTGCTGCGCACCGCGGCCTCGGCGATGCCCCGCGCGCGCTCGAGGCTCTTGACGCGGTCGGGCCCGAGCTCCGCCGGGGTGGGTCCCCAGAGCCCCATGGTGCGCACCCGGCAGTCGGCCGCCGTGAACTCGCAGGTCCCCTCCGTGCTCGGCACGAGGATCGAGCCCTCCAGCACGTCGAAGATCACCGGGCAGGCCGGGACCTCCACCCGGAACCGGTCGAGGCCGTCCGGCCGCCCGAGGCTGGTCGGCGGCCCCGGGGCGGGCGACACCTCGAGGCGGCATGTCTCGCCGGGATTGCTGATCTTCTCGCCCGCCAGCGTCAGCTTCGCCACGGCGGCACTTTTGTCGGCCACGGCAAAGACGATCTGCGAGCCCCCGCCGTCGAGGGCCAGCGTGCGGCCCGCCAGGGTTGCGGGCCCGGGCACCGCCACGGCGGTGCCGCGCGCGACGCGCTCGCCCGCCCCGCCCGGCACAGCCCCGCTCCTGGCCTTCGGCCGGCTCGTCGGCGCAGCGGCCTGGCTGCTGTTGCCGGCGGGAGTCGATGGGACGGCGCCGGGCAGCACTATCTGCGCCCGCGCGGGCCCGAGCCCGAAGGTCAGCATGATCCCGACGCCAAGAACCGCCCTGCCTGCCGCCACGTCCGCCCGATCCGCCCGCCGGCCGCACCACGCAGCCGACGCTCCGCCCTCTTGCCACAGAACGGCGGCCCAGCAAGGGGCGTCGCCGCAAGGACGATTGTCACGCCCGGCGGTTTGGCCTCGCCTGCGGCGCAAGCGCCACACCGGGGCCGGCCGGCCGCAGGGCCTGGAGGCTGCGTCCAACTATCGCCACGGCACGCTGCTTTGAGGTTGAGATCGGCCGCCCCGCCGCTAAAGTACGGGCGGTTTCATGCCCGATGGACGTTCCGCCTTGCATTACTCGATCATGTCCGTGCTCTCCCAGGCCTTCAAGGGGCAGACCGGATGGACGCCCGTATGGCGGGAACCCGAGCCCAAGCGCAGCTACGAGGTGGTGATCGTCGGCGGGGGCGGCCATGGCCTGTCCACCGCCTACTACCTCGCCAAGAACCACGGCATCACGGACGTGGCCGTGGTCGAGAAGGGATGGCTCGGCTCGGGCAACATCGGGCGCAACACCACGATCATCCGCTCGAACTACGGCGAGGCGGGCAACCTGCCCTTCTACGAGAAGTCCCTGCAGCTCTGGGAGGGGCTCGAGCAGGACATTAATTACAACGCGATGGTGAGCCAGCGCGGCGTCCTCAACCTCAGCCATTCGGACGCTCAGCGCGACGCCTACATCCGGCGCGGCAACGCCATGCGCCTGCACGGGGTGGATGCCGAGTATCTCGACCGCGACGGCGTGCGTGCCCTGGTGCCGGGGCTCGACTTCGACAATGCGCGCTTCCCGATCCATGGCGGGCTCCTGCAGGGGCGCGGCGGGTCCGTGCGCCACGATGCGGTCGCCTGGGGCTATGCGCGGGCCGCCGACGCCCGGGGGGTCGATCTCATCCAGAACTGCGAGGTGACCGGCATCCGCACCGACGGTGGCCGGGTGACGGGCATCGACACCGCCCGGGGCTTCATCGGCGCGAAGAAGGTGGGGCTCGCCTGCGCGGGCAACTCTTCGCGGGTCGCCGCCATGGCGGGCCTGCGCCTGCCGATCGAAAGCCATGTGCTGCAGGCCTTCGTGTCCGAAGGCATCAAGCCGCTCGTGCCGAACGTCGTCACCTTCGGGGCCGGTCATTTCTACATCAGCCAGTCCGACAAGGGAGGCCTGGTGTTCGGCGGCTCGCTCGACGGCTACAACAGCTACGCCCAGCGCGGCAACCTGCCCCTGGTCGAGGAGGTGATGGAGGAGGCGATGGCGATCATGCCCGCCCTCGGCCGGCTACGCGTGCTGCGTTCCTGGGGCGGCATCATGGACATGTCGATGGACGGCTCGCCCATCATCGACCGCACCGCGGTCGAGGGCCTCTACCTCAATTGCGGCTGGTGCTACGGCGGGTTCAAGGCGACCCCGGCTTCCGGCTTCTGCTTCGCCCACACCATCGCGCGCGACGAGCCGCACGAATTGAACGCGCCGTTCCGGCTGGACCGCTTCGCGACGGGCCACATCATCGACGAGCGGGGCGCCGGCGCCCAGCCCAACCTGCACTGAAGCCCGCCATGCGCATCCCCTGCCCCCATTGCGGCGACCGCAGCCACGCCGAGTTCAGCTATCGCGGCGACGCGGCGCCGGTCCGCCCCCTCGCCATGGGCAGCGCCGACCAGGCGCTGTTCCACGACTACGTGTATCTGCGGGCGAACCCCGCCGGGCAGCTCACCGAATGGTGGCAGCACACGGGCGGCTGCCGGGCCTGGCTCGCGGTCGAGCGCGATGTGACGACCCACGCGGTCGGCCGGGTGACGCCTGCGCGCGAGCGCGGGCCGGGAGCCTCCGTCCGATGACCGACCTCACCCATCGCGTCCCGGCGGGCGCCGTCGCGGACACGCCGGCCACGGACGCCGCCCCGGCGCCGGCCACCACCGAGCCCTTCCGCTTCCGGCGCGAGGGCGCCCCGCTGCGCTTCAGCTTCGACGGCCGCCCGCTGACGGGACGGAGCGGCGACACGCTGGCCGCGGCCCTTCTTGCCAACGGAATTCGGCTGGTCGGGCGCTCGTTCAAGTACCATCGGCCGCGCGGCATCCTGTCTGCGGGAGCCGAGGAGCCGAACGCGCTCGTCGAGCTCAGGACCGGCGCGCGGCGCGAGCCCAACACCCGCGCCACCACGGCCGAGCTGTTCGAGGGGCTCGAGGCGCGCAGCCAGAACCGCTGGCCCTCGCTGCGGTTCGACGCCATGGCGGTCAACTCGCTCGTGGCGCCCGTGCTTGGGGCGGGGTTCTACTACAAGACCTTCATGTGGCCGGCCGCCTTCTGGGAGAAGGTCTACGAGCCGCTGATCCGCAAGGCCGCCGGGCTCGGGCGCGCCGCGACCGCGCCCGATCCCGATCACTACGACCGGGTGACCACCTTCTGCGACGTGCTGGTGATCGGCGGGGGGCCGGCGGGCCTCATGGCGGCCCTGACGGCCGGCCGCGCGGGCGCCCGGGTGATCCTGGTGCACGAGGACTTCGCGCTCGGCGGGCGTCTGCTGGCCGAGACGCGCGTCGTGGGCGGCCAGGACGCCCCGGCCTTCGTGGCCGGCCTCGCGGCCGAGCTCGCGGCCCTGCCCGAGGTGCGGGTGCTGTCCCGCACCACCGTGTTCGGCACCTATGACGGGGGCGACTACGGCGCCGTCGAGCGCGTGGCCGACCATCTCCCCGTGCCCCCGCCCCACCAGCCGCGCCAGCGGCTGTGGCGGATCACGGCCAAGCGCGCCGTGCTGGCGGCGGGCGCCATCGAGCGGCCGCTCGTGTTCGGCGACAACGACCGCCCCGGCGTCATGCTGGCGGGCGCGGTGCGGAGCTACCTCAACAGGTTCGGCGTGAAGCCCGGCACCCGGGCCGTGGTGTTCGGCAACAACGACGACGCCCATCGCACCGCCCGCGACCTCCTGGCCGCGGGCGTCGGGCTCGCGGCCGTCGTGGACCCGCGGCCCGACGCGCTGGCCGGCCTGGCGGATCTTGCCGCCTCCGCCGGGACGCGGCTGGTTGAAGGCGTCGTCACCCGCGCGCTGGGCGGCCGCGCGGTCGAGGGCGCTCTCATCACCGCCGCCGACGGCTCGTCGGTGACCCTGCCCTGCGACCTCATCGCGGTCTCGGGCGGATGGCAGCCGACCATCCACCTGTCGACCCATCTCGGCGGCAAGCCGGCCTGGGACGCGGCGCTCGCGGCCTTCGTGCCCGGCGCGATGCCGCCGGGCATGGAAGCCGCCGGCGCCGCCAAGGGCGATTTCGCGCTCGGCGCGTGCCTCGCCGACGGCGTGCGCAGCGGCGCGGATGCGGCGGCCGCGGCCGGGTTCCATCCCCGCTCCGTGGTGGTGCCCTCGGCCGATGCCGAGAGCACCGGCGTCACCCCGCTCTGGCAGGTGAAGTCGGCCAAGGGAAAGGCCTTCGTCGACTTCCAGAACGACGTCACGGTGGGCGACGTCGCCCTGGCCGAGCGGGAGGGGTTCCGCGCCGTGGAGCACCTCAAGCGCTACACGACGCTCGGCATGGCGACCGACGGGGGCAAGACCGCCAATGTCAACGGCCTTGCTCTGATGGCGGCGCTGACCGGCCGCAGCATCCCCGAGACCGGCACGACGCGCTTCCGGCCGCCCTACACGCCCGTCGCGATCGGGGCGCTGGCGGGGCATCACCGCGGCCCGGCCTTCAAGCCGACCCGCCTGACCGCGGGCCATCCTTGGGCGAAGGCGCAGGGCGCCGCCTTCATGGAAGCGGGGCTGTGGCTGCGCGCCGCCTACTTCCCGCAACGGGGCGACGAGGGCTGGCGCGAGGCCTGCGACCGCGAGGTGCGGGCGGTGCGCGAGCGCGCGGGGCTGTGCGACGTCTCGACGCTCGGCAAGATCGAGGTGGTCGGGCCCGATGCGGGCGCCTTCCTCGACAAGCTCTACTGCAACGCGATGGGCTCGCTCGCGGTCGGCCGCGTCCGCTACGGCGTGATGCTGCGGGAGGACGGCTTCGTGATGGACGACGGCACCGTCGCCCGCCTCGCCGAGCACCGCTATCTCGTGACCACGACCACGGCCAACGCCGTGGGGGTGATGGGCCACATGGAGTTCTGCGCCCAGGTGCTGTGGCCCGAGCTCGACGTCGCCGCCGTGTTGGTGACCGAGCAGTGGTCGCAATGGGCGATCGCCGGCCCGCGGTCGCGGGAGATCCTGGCGAGCATCGTGGATCCCGCGGTGGATCTCTCCAATGCCACCTTCCCGTTCATGGCGGCGGCCGAAATCGTGCTCGCCGACGGCACGCCGGCGCGGCTGTTCCGCATCTCGTTCTCGGGCGAGCTCGCCTATGAACTGGCCGTCCCGGCCCGCTTCGGCGACGCCCTGCCCCGGGCGCTGATGACCGCGGGCATGCCGTTCGGCCTGCTGCCCTACGGGCTCGAGGCGCTGAACGTGCTGCGGATCGAGAAGGGCCATGCCGCCGGCGGCGAGCTGAACGGCAACCTGACGGCGCGCGACCTCGGGCTCGGGCGCATGATGTCGACCAAGAAGGACTATGTGGGGGCGGCCCTCGCCGGCCGGCCCGCGCTGGTCGCGGCCGACCGGCCGATACTGGTCGGCTTCAAGCCGATCAATCCCACGAGCCCGATCGGGGCGGGGGCGCATCTCATCCGCCCCGGCGCCGAGATCAAGCTGCGGAGCGACGAGGGCTATCTCACCTCCGCCTGCTGGTCGCCAACGCTGCAGTCGCATATCGGGCTCGGCGTCATCGTGCGCGGCACCCAGCGGATCGGCGAGCAGGTGCGCGCCTACGATCCCCTGCGCAAGCGCGACACGCTCGTCGAGATCTGCCATCCGGTCTTCGTCGATCCCGCCGGGGATCGCGTGCGTGGCTGAGGCGAGCCTCCGCGCGCGCTCGCCGCTCGCCGGCCTGCCCGGGCAGGCCGGGGACGATCCGGAGCCCGGCGTCACGATCACCGAGCACGCCGCCGGCCGGACCTTCGCGGTGCTGGCCCGCCGCGACGGCGCGGCCTCGCTGGTCGAGCGCTGCCAGGCCCTGGGGATCGTGCTGCCCGTGACGCCGCGCCGCGTGGTGGGTCGCGGCCATGCGGTCCTGTGGACCGGGCCGGGGCAGTGGCAGGTGCAGGCGGCGGACGAGGAGGCGGCGCGGCTGCTGGGCCTCTTCGCGTCGCTGTCCACCCTGTGCTCCACGGCCGTGCTGGACGACAGCCGCATCGTGCTCGCCGTGAGCGGCCCCCGCGCCCGCGACGCCCTCGCCAAGATGCTGACGATCGACCTTCATCCGCGCGCCTTCCGGCCCGGGGACGCGGCCGTCACCGTGGCGGGCAGCATCTCGGTCCTCGTGTCCCGGCGGGACGAGGAGGACGTGTTCGACTGCGCGGTCCCCCGGAGCTTCGCGCTCGGGTTCTGGGACTGGCTGGTCGATGCGGCCTCGGAATACGGCGTGGCGACGAACCACCCCGCGGGCGAGGGGGAAGCCGTCTCGCGCTGAAGCCGGTCAGGCCGCGGCCGGTCCCGCCGTGGTGCCGTAGACCACGCCCTTCTCCTTCAGCCAGCGGCGATAGGCGACCGAGGATCCGTCCGCCCGGGTGGGGATCTCGGCGCGAGGCTCCAGCGGCAGCAGGATCGGCCGCTGGTTCTCTAGGATGATGCGGTCCTGCAGGAAGATGAGCTGCTGGAACTGCACCAGCGTGCTGTGCGCCGAGCTGTCGTCGATCAGGAACATGACCGGATGGGCGCGGCAGCGGCCGGGCTCCAGCGGCTGCACGAACAACGCGATCACGTCCCAGCGGTCCTCCGCGTTGGGACAGGTCTTGTAGAGCACCGTCACGAACGGGGAGGCGACGCGGTACTGGTACTGCGTCATGATCCCGCCCTTGGCCGAGACCGCCGCCTGGGGCTGGAAGAACTGGCAGTTGGTGGCCCACACCTCGTCGACGTCGCGCCGGATCTCGGTCGTGTAATGCGCCACCTCCGTGTGCGGCTCGGCGCCGAGGATGTCGGTGTGGACGAAGGGGAAATGGGCCATGTCGAGGAAGTTCTCGACGATGCGCAGGCCCGAGGCCCGCACCGCCACCGTGCCGCAGACGACGTGCCGGCGGTCGGGCTCCTCGGCCTCGGGCATGGGCGGCACCTCGCGCGCCGGGGTGCCGAGGGTCGTCCACAGGCAGTCGTAGCGCTCGCGCACCGGCAGGGGCTCGCTCCGGTCGGCGGCGGCGACCACGATGGCGCCCGCGGGGTCGCGCCACGCCGTGATGCCGACCCCGAGCAGCGCCGTCCGGCGCGGGCTCGCGGTCACGGCCTCGAGATTGTCGATGACGTACCACTGGTCGAGCGCGGCGGCCTCGGCGACGCTCGGTGCTTCCATGCGGCTCATGACGGCTCCTCGCTCGCTGTCCCTCATCGCGTATCGCGGAAATAGGGCTCGCCCAGGGCGGCGGGCGCCGCCATCCAGCGGCGCAGCCGCGGCCAGGCGAGCACCGGCACGATGATGAAGCCGAGCGTGCCAAGGTAGGGCAGCATGGACAGGATCACGGAGCTGATCGGCCACCCCCGGGCCTGACCCACGAAGCCGAGCGCCGTGATGACGCCGAACAGCAAGCCCGCGAGGGCCGCGTTGATCGGCCGGAAGCCCGCGAAGATGACCAGGGCGACCGCGATCCAGCCGCGGCCCGCCACCACGCCCTCCGACCAGGACGGCACGAAGGCGAGCGTCAGGAACGCCCCGGCCCCGGCGGCGAGCGAGGCCCCGGCGGTCACGTACCAGAACCGGATGGCCTGGACCGCGATGCCCGTGGCGTCGGCGGCGGCCGGGTTCTCGCCGACCGCGCGCAGGTTCAGCCCGTGCCGCGTCTTGAACATCAGGAGGTGGAGCGCCATCGGCAGCACCAGGAAGGTGAGGTAGACCAGCGCGTTCTGGTTGAACAGCGAGGGTCCGATCACCGGCAGGTCGGCGAGCAGCGGGATGCGGATCGGCTGGAATACGACCGGCGAGGGCCGGCCCGAATAGGTCCGCCCCACCGTCGCGGCCAGCCCCGTCCCCATCAGGGTGAGGCCGAGCCCGCACAGCACCTGGTTGGCGCGCATCGTGACGGTCGCCAGCGCGAAGAGCGCGCCGAACAGCGCCCCCACCCCGAGGGCGGCCATGAAGCCGAGCACCGCCACGGGATGCGCCGTCACGGTCGCGATGGCCGTGATGGCACCGAGCGACATCAGCCCCTCGACCCCGAGATTGACGACGCCGACGCGCTCGGCCAGCACCTCGCCGAGGGCCGCAAGGGCCAGCACGCCCCCCGCCAGGAAGGCCGTCGACAGGATTCCGGTGACGAGATCCATGGGCTCCCGGTGTGGCTCAGGCGGTACGCCGGTCGATCGAGACCACCCGGAAATGGGCGACCTCGTCGCCGATGGCGGTCAGGAACAGGATAAGGCCGGTGATCGCCAGCACGGTGCTGGTGGTCAACCCCTGCGTCTGCAGCACGATGCCGGCGTTGAGGATCAGCCCCATCAGCGCCGCCCCAGCGATCACCCCGAGGAAGGAGCCGCGGGCCAGCACCGCCACCATGATGCCGAGATAGCCGTAGTTGTTGGAGATGCCGCCCTGCAGGCGGTGCACCGTGCCGGCGAGCTCCAGCGCGCCCGCGAACCCCGCCACCGCGCCCGACAGCAGCATCGTGGCGATGATCCGCCGCCGCACCGGCATGCCGGCGTAGAGGGCGGCGCGCGGGTTGGCGCCGCTGACGCGCACCTCGAAGCCCCAGCGGCTGAACGCGAAGGCGGCCGCCAGCAGGGCCGCGAGGATCGCGGCGAGCGGCAGGCCCCAGTGCACCTGGCCCCAGAAGGCGGGCACGCGGGCCGTCACCTTGGCGGTGGCGGCGAGCTGGTGGGTCGCCCGGTCGAGCCAGGGCCCGGTCGAGACGTAGAAGACGAGCAGGATCGCGACGAAGTTGAGCAGCAGGGTCGTGATCAGCTCGCTGACGCCCGCATAGGCCCGCGCGAGGGTCGGGACGAGGATCCACGCCATGCCGCCGATGACCCCCGCCACGGCCATGAGGGCGAGCATGACAGGCGCCGGCCAGGCGACCGCGAGGCTGACCGCCGTAGCCCCGAAGGCGCCCGCGTAGAACTGGCCCTCCGCCCCGATGTTCCACAGGCCGATGCGCAGCATGACCGCGACCGACAGCCCGGTCAGGATCAGCGGCGCGATCAGCAGCCCGAGGTCCTCGAGCCCGAAGCGGGACCCGAAGCTCTGGGCCAGCACGCGGCGGCCGAGCGTGAGGGGATCGGCCCCGGTGGCGGCCAGGATCAGGGCGGCGATGACGAGCGCCAGCACGGTGGCGCCGATGCGGGCCGCAAGGGCCGCGCCCGGCGGCGCGACGGGCCGGCGCTGGACCCGCAGGCTCAATGCACGGCCGCCCGGACCCCGCCCGAGACGAGCTCGGCCAGGGGCCGGCCGCCCATCATGAGCCCGATCGTCTCGATGTCCGCGCGGGCTCCGTCGAGCACGCCCATGATGCGGCCCTCGTAAAGCACGGCGATGCGGTCCGACAGGTTGAGCAGCTCCTCGAGCTCCTCGGAGACGAGCAGCACCGCGACGCCGGCGTCGCGCAGTTCCACGAGATAGCGCATCATCGTGTTGATGGCGCCGACGTCGAGCCCCCGGCTCGGGTAGGCGGCGACGAGGATGCGGGAGGCGACGCGCATCTCCCGCCGGGCCACGAGCCGCTGCTGGTTGCCGCCCGACAGGTTTCGCACCGGCATGGCGAAGTCCGGCACGACGACCTCGGCCGCGGCCGCGATCGCCTTGGCCAGGACCCTGGCGGCGCCGGGGCGGAACAGGCCGCGCCGGGTCAGGGGGGGCCTTGCGTATTCGCGCAGCACGGCGTTGTCCGTGACGCTGAGCGCGGGCGCAAGGCCGCTGCGCAGCCGGTCCTCGGGGATGTGGCCGATCCCGAGCTCGACGAAGGTGGCCGCATCGCTCGCGCGCAGCGGCCGTCCCTCCAGCGTGACGGTGCCCTGGCTCGGAACGCGAAGGCCGGTCAAGACCTCGGTCAGCTGCCGCTGGCCGTTCCCCGCGACCCCGGCGATCCCAAGGATCTCGCCGGCCCGCAGGACGAGGTCGACGCTCCTCAGGGCCGGCAGGCCGCGGTCGTCGGTCGCCGAGACGCCGCTCATGCGCAGCACGGGGTCGGCCGAGGGGGCTGCCGCCCCGGCACGCCGGGCCCTGTAGTCGCCGAGCACGATCTCGCGGCCGACCATGAGCTGGGCGAGCCCGCGCGCGGTGCAGTCCGCCGCCCGTTCGGTCGCGACCTTGCGGCCGGCGCGGAGCACCGAGATGCGGTCGGAGATCTCGAGCACCTCGTCGAGCTTGTGGCTGATGAAGACCACCGCGTTGCCGGCGGCGCGGAAGCGGCGCAGGGCCGCGAAAAGCGCGCGGGCTTCGCCCGGCGTCAGCACCGCGGTCGGCTCGTCGAGGATGAGGATGCGGGCCTGTCGGGACAGCACGCGCAGAATCTCGACGCGCTGCTGCTCGCCGG
>CAXUMV010000031.1:15156-16514 GCA_964252065.1 uncultured Lichenihabitans sp. | reverse complement strand
CGGTGGTCGCCGTATCATTCACGTTAAGCATCCTGCGCGCCGGGCGCATGGTCGTCGCCGTGCAGCCCGACCGGGGGCCGGCCGCGGACCGCAAGGCCGACTACCACGACGCCGGCCGGCCGCCCCGCCACGCCTACCTCGCCTTCTACCTGTGGCTGCGCCATGGCGAAGCAATCGATGCCATGATCCATCTCGGCACTCACGGCACGCTCGAATGGCTGCCCGGCAAGGCGGTGGCGCTGTCGTCGTCCTGCGCGCCGGAGGCGGTGCTCGGCCCCGTGCCGGTCGTCTATCCCTTCATCGTCAACAATCCGGGCGAGGCGGCCCAGGCCAAGCGGCGCATCGCGGCGGTCACGATCGGGCACCTGACCCCGCCGCTGACCGAGGCCGGACTGCATGGCGCCACGGCCGAGGTCGAGACGCTGCTGGACGAATATGCCGAGGCCGTCCCGCTCGATCCCCGCCGGGCCCGCATTCTCGCGCGCACGGTACTCGAGCGGGCGCGGGACACGGGGCTGGCCGAGGATGGCCGGCTCGATCTCGACGGCGATCCGGAGGCCGCGCTCGCCCGTCTCGATGCCTGGCTCTGCGACCTCAAGGAGCTGCGGATCGGCGACGGCCTGCATGTCTTCGGCTCGAGTCCTACGGGCGACGGCACGGGGTTCGGGGCCGCCGACGGCGCGTCCTCGCCGGCCGACCTCCTGGCCAAGCTCGGCCGCTGCGGCCCGGCCGAGCTGCGCCGGCTGGTGACGGCGCTCGACGGCGGCTTCGTGCATCCCGGCCCCGCCGGAGCCCCGGCGCGCGCGCGCCGCGACGTGCTGCCCACGGGCCGCAACCTCTATTCCGTCGACCCCCGCGCGGTGCCGACCCGCACCGCCTACGCGATCGGCCAGGGCATCGCGGCCGACGTCATGACCCGCCACGCCCAGGACCACGGCGAGTGGCCGCGCCGCATCGTGCTCGACCTCTGGGCCAGCGCCACGATGCGCACCGGCGGCGACGACCTCGGCCAGGCCTTCGCCCTGATCGGCGCCCGGCCGGTCTGGGATCCGGGGTCCAGCCGGGTCACGGGCTACGAGATCCTGCCCCAGGCGCTGCTGGAGCGCCCGCGCGTCGACGTCACGCTGCGCATCTCGGGGCTCTTCCGCGACAGCTTTCCGGAGCAGATCGCCCTCTTCGATGCCGCGAGCCGCGCCGTGGCGGCGCTCGAGGAAGCCGACGAGGACAACGCGCTGGCGGCCGGCCGCCGAGCGGGCGGCACCGCGGCCTTGGGCCCGCGGGTGTTCGGGGCGGCGCCGGGCCGCTACGGCCTGGGGATCGGCCGCACCATCATGGGCGGCGCCTGGGCCACCCGCGCC
>CAXUMV010000031.1:5285-15146 GCA_964252065.1 uncultured Lichenihabitans sp. | reverse complement strand
GGCGACGGCATGCACCCCAACCCGCAGGGGGTGGAGCTCGTCGTCCGCGGCATCTACACGCTCACCCGCGCCGAGCTCGGCCAAGCCTATCTCGACGAGACCAGCCACGCCTATGGGGCCGCGGGCGAAGGCCGCCCCGCCGCCGCCACCTTCGCGGACCGCGTGGCCAGGGCCGACGCCTTCGTGCACGGCAACGACCTTCCCGGCACCGATCTCCTCGACGCCGGGCCGGCCGCCGACCACCAGGGCGGCTTCGCGGCGGCCGCCGAGACCCTCGGGGCCGCCCCGGCGCTGTACGCCGTCGACACCACGCGGCCGGACCGCACGGCCGTGCGCACCCTGCCCGAGGAGATCGCCCGGACGGTGCGCGGGCGGGCCACCAACCCGCGGTGGATCGCCGGCCAGATGCGGCACGGCCACCGCGGCGCGGCCGAGATCGCCGAGACGGTCGACAACCTCTTCGCCTTTGCGGCGCTGACCGACGCCGTGCCGAGCCGGCATTTCGACCTCCTGTTCGACGCGACCTGCGGGGACCCGGCCGTGCGCGCCTTCCTGTGCGAGGCGAACCCTCCCGCCGCGGCCGCCATCGCGGCCCGCTTCGGGGAAGCCGCCGACCGCCACTTCTGGACCAGCCGCCGCAACTCGACCGCGGCGATCCTCGCCGGCATGCGCGATGCCGCGGAGGCGCGGGCGTGACGCCGCTCGCGTCGCCTCGCACGCTGGCGGTCGGCTGGTGCCCCGGCGCGCTGCGGCCCATGCGGTCCGGCGACGGCCTGCTGGTGCGCGTCAAGCCGCGCGGGCAGCGGCTGTCCTTCGTGCAGGCCCGGGTCGTGGCCGGCCTCGCTAGGGGCCACGGCAGCGGGGCGCTGACCCTGACGGCCCGCGGCAACATCCAGCTGCGCGGGATCGGGGCGGGCGCGCTGCCCGCCGTGAAGGACGGGCTCGCGGCCGTGGGGCTGCTCGACGCCACGCCCGAGGGCGAAGCCGTCCGCAACGTGATCTCGAACCCGCTCGCCGGCCACGACCCCCAGGCCTTGGGCGACCTCGGCGCCGTCGTGGCGCGGCTGGAGGAGCGGCTGTCGCGCGACCCCGCCTTCAGCACGCTGCCGGCCAAGTTCTCCTGGAGCGTCGACGAGGGCGGCCTGTTGCCGCTCGGGCCGGGCCTGTCCGACATCCGCTTTGCGGCCGCCCGCACGGCCTCGGGCGACTCTCGCCTGATCGTCGGCCTCGACGGCGCGCCGAACCAGACGGCGCCGGTCGACGGCGACCCGGTCGATGCCGCGGCGCGGCTCGTCGCGGCCTTTTCGGACCTCTGCGCGGCCCACGGCCTTCGGCCGCACCGGATGCGCGATCTCGTGGCGGCCTGCGGCGCCCCGACCGTGTTCGCGGCGGCCGGGCTCGCCCCGGGCGAGGCGCCGCCCCTGCCCCGCAGGCCGAACCCCATCGGCGTCCACCGGCATGGCGCCTCGAGCTTCCTCGGCGCCGCCCCGGCCTTCGGCCTGCTCGACGCGGCGGCCTTGCTGGCTTTCGTGCAGGCGGCGGAACGGGCCGGCGCCCCCGAGCTGCGGCTGACGCCCTGGCGCAGCCTGCTCGCTTCGGGGCTGTCCGAACCGCGGGCCGCCGGTCTTGCGGCCGAGCTCCGGATCTCCGGCCTGATCCTCGACCCGGACGATCCCCGTCTCGCGGTCGCGGCCTGCATCGGCGAGCCCGGCTGCCATCGGGCGACGACACCCGTCCCGGCCGATGCGCTGCGGCTCGCCGCGGCGCGCCCCGGGGTCGCGGTGCACGTGTCCGGCTGCGCCAAGGGATGCGCCCGGCGGGAGGCGGCCCCGATCACCCTCGTGGGGCGCGAGGGCCGCTACGACCTCGTGCTCGGGGGCACCGCGGCCGACGCGCCGGTCCGCGCCGGCCTGTCGCTCGAGGCCGTGCTGGCCCTGCTGCCGGCGCTGGCCGGGGAGGCCGTGCTCTGACCCACGACTATATCCGGGACGGCGCCGCCATCTACCGGCGCTCCTTCGCGATCATCCGCCGCGAGGCCGACCTGCGTCGCTTCTCGCCGGCCGAGGAGCGCGTTGCCGTGCGCATCATCCACGCCTGCGGCATGGTAGAGGCCGCCGCCGACATCGTGTTCTCCCCCGGCGCCGTCGAGGCTGCCATCGCGGCGCTCGCGGCCGGCGCGCCGATCCTGTGCGATGCCCGGATGGTCGCCGAGGGCGTCACCCGCCGCCGGCTGCCGGCCGGCAACGCCGTGCTCTGCACCCTCGCCGACCCGGCCGTGCCGGATCTCGCCAGGCGCATGGAGACGACCCGGACCGCGGCCGCGACCGAGCTCTGGCGCGACCGGCTGGGCGGCTCGATCGTCGCCATCGGCAACGCGCCGACCGCGCTGTTCCGCCTGCTCGAGCTGCTGGACGAGGGCGTGCCCCCGCCGGCCGCGGTGATCGGCATGCCGGTCGGCTTCGTGGGGGCGGCCGAGAGCAAGGAGGCGCTGCTGGCGGACGGCCGCGTGCCGGCGCTCGTGGTGCGGGGCCGCAAGGGCGGCAGCGCCATGACGGCCGCCGCCGTCAACGCGCTGGCGAGCGCGGAGGAATGAGCGCCGGGCGGCTGTACGGCATTGGGCTCGGCCCCGGCGATCCGGAGCTGATCACCGTCAAGGCCATGCGGCGCCTCGCCGAGACGGAGGTGGTGGCCTATTTCGCCAAGGCCGGGCGCTGCGGCATCGCCCGGACTATCGCCGCGAGCTGGCTGCCGGCCCGCTGCACCGAGGTGCCGCTCGCCTATCCCGTGACGGTCGAGATGCCGTTCGGCGGCGACGCCTACCGGGATCTTCTCGGCGCCTTCTACGCCGAGGCGACCGCGACGCTGGCGGCGCATCTCCTGGCCGGCCGGAACGTCGCCCTGCTGTGCGAGGGCGACCCGCTGTTCTACGGCTCCTTCATGCACCTCTACATGCGGCTGCGGGACCGCTTTTCGGTCGAGATCGTGCCCGGCGTCACGGGCATGTCGGGCTGCTGGACCGCGGCCGGCGTGCCGATGACCTGGGGCGACGACGTGCTCACCGTCCTGCCCGGCACCCTGCCCGCGGCCGTGCTGCGCCAGAGGCTGGCCGGCGCCGATGCGGTGGTGGTGATGAAGCTCGGGCACAACCTGCCCAAGGTCCGCGCGGCGCTCGAAGCCGCCGGGCTCGCCGAGCGCGCCATCTACGTCGAGCGCGGATCCATGACGGCGGAGCTGGTGCTGCCCCTGCGCGACAAGCGGGACGATGCGGCGCCCTACTTTGCGATCGTGCTCGTGCCCGGGACCGGGAGGCGGCCGTGACCGGCACGCTGAGCGTGGTCGGGCTCGGCCCCGGGCCGGCCTGCTGGCTCGTCCCCGAGGCCGCGGCGGTGCTGGCGGCCGCCACGGATCTGATCGGCTACGCGCCCTACCTCGACCGCGTGCCCGCCCGGGCCGGCCAGCGCCGGCACGCCAGCGACAACCGGGTCGAGGTCGACCGGGCGCGCCGCGCCTTCGCGCTGGCCGCCGAAGGCCGGCGCGTCGCCGTGGTCTCGGGCGGCGATCCGGGCATCTTCGCTATGGCGGCCGCGGTCTTCGAGGCGCTGGACGGCGGCGATCCCGACTGGGCCGCGATCCCGCTCGACGTGGTGCCGGGGGTCTCGGCCATGCAGGCGGCTGCCGCCCGGCTCGGCGCCCCGCTCGGCCACGACTTCTGCGTGATGTCTCTGTCCGACAACCTGAAGCCCTGGGCGGTCGTGGAGCGGCGCCTGCGCGCGGCGGCCGACGGCGATTTCGTGATCGCGCTCTACAACCCGGCCTCCCGGGCGCGGCCCGGCCGGCTGGCCGAGGCGTTCGGCCTGCTGCGCGGCTTCAAGGCGCCCACGACGCCCGTGGCCTTCGCCCGCGCGGTCGGCCGGCCCGACGAGGCGCTGCACGTGACGACCCTCGGCCTGGCGGAGGCGGCCCTCGCCGACATGAGCACCCTGGTGCTGATCGGCTCGAGCGAGACCCGGACCGTTGCCGGCCGCTGGCTGCTCACCCCGCGCAGCTACGGGGCGCCGCGATGACGCGCGAGCCAGGCCGGGGCCGCGTCGGGCCCGGCCAGCACCTCGCCGCGGGCCGCCGGCGGCCGCTCGACCATGACCACCCGCAGCCCGAGCCGTCGCGCCGCCTCGATCTTGCCCGCGCTCGCGGCCCCGCCGCTGTTCTTGGTCACGAGCACCTCGGTGCCCGCCTCGCGCATGAGCGCCGTCTCGACCTCCGGCGAGAAGGGACCGCGGGCGAGGACGAGGCGGTGGCGCGGCGGCAGGGCCGCTTCGTCCGGCGGGTCGATGGTGCGGATCAGGTAGTCGTGCTGCGGGGCGGCCCCGAAGGCCGCGAGCTCCAGCCGCCCCGTGGTGAGGAACACGCGGGACGCCGCGGCGCCGATCGCCGGCACGGCCGCGGCGATGTCCGGCACGAGGGTCCACCGGTCGCCGGCCTCGGGGCGCCAGGGGGGGCGCGTGCAGATGGAGCGCGGCAGGGCGAGGCGCGAGCAGGCCGCCGCGGCATGGGCGGAGATGCGGGCCGCGAAGGGGTGGGTGGCATCGATCACCGCCGCAAAGCCGCCCTCGCGGAGATGGGCCACCAGCCCCTCGACGCCGCCGAAGCCGCCGATCCGCACCGGCAGCGTGCGTCCCGCCAGCGACAGCACGGCCTCGACGTCCGGGCGCCCGGCCAGGAGGGCGGCCAGGCGGCTGGCCTCCGTGGTGCCGCCGAGAAGGAGAACGCGCATGCGGGTCGGCATGGGCGAAGCATAGCAGAGCGCGGCCCCGTCGGTCTCGGCCGAGGCCGCCCCGGGAGGATGGCATGACGCCCTGGCTGACCCTCGTGGGGCTCGGCGAGGATGGGCTGGAGGGGCTCGCGGCGGAGGCCCGGCTCGCCCTCGAGGGCGCCGGGCTCGTGGTCGGGGGCCGGCGGCACCTCGCGCTCGTCGGGCCGACCCGCGGCGAGCAGCGCCCCTGGAGCACGCCCATCGAGGCCACCTACCCGGTGATCCTCGCGCGCCGCGGCACCCCGGTCTGCATCCTCGCGACCGGCGACCCGTTCTGCTACGGCATCGGCAGCGTGCTGGCCCGCCATGTGCCGGCGGCCGAGATGCGCTGCCTGCCCAAACCCTCCGCCTTCAGCCTGATGGCCGGAACCCTCGCCTGGGCGCTGCCCGACTGCGTGTGCCTGACCCTGCACGGGCGGCCGCTCGAGCTGATCCTGCCCGCCCTGCGTCCCGGCGCCCGCATCCTGGCGCTGGCCTGGGACGGCCGCACGCCGGGACAGGTGGCGGCGCTGCTGACCGCGCGGGGTTTCGGGGCCTCGAGGGTCCATGTCGGCGAGGCGCTCGGGGGCCCGCGGGCGTGCCTGCGGGGCGGGCCGAAGACTTCGATCTTCCGGCGATCGATCCCTTGGCGACCCTCGCCGTCGAGGTCGTGGCCGGGGAGGAGGCGCGCGTCTCCCCCCTGACGCCCGGCCGGCCGGACGCCTGGTTCGAGCACGACGGGCAGATCACCAAGTCCCGCATCCGGGCCGTGACCCTGGCGGCCCTCGCCCCGCGACCGGCCGAGCTCCTGTGGGACATCGGGGCCGGATCGGGGTCGGTCGGGATCGAGTGGATGCTGAGCCACGCCTCCTGCCGCGCGCTCGCGGTCGAGCGGCACGGCGCGCGGGCGGCCCGCATCCGGCGCAACGCCCTCGCGTTCGGGGTGCCCGATCTCGTGGTCGCCGAGGGCGCGGCGCCTGACGTCCTCGCCGGCCTGCCGCGCCCCGATGCCGTCTTCGTCGGCGGCGGCGCGACGGCGCCGGGGCTGCTCGACGCCTGCCGGGAGGCGCTCCCCACGGGCGGCCGCCTCGTCGCCAACGCCGTGACCCTGGAAAGCCAGGCGCTGCTGAACGACGCCCTCGCCCGGCACGGGGGCGAGCTTTGCACGATCAACCTCGCGCAGGCCGAGCCGGTCGGGCGCTTCCATGGCTGGCGCGCCGCGATGCCGGTCACGCAATGGCTCTGGGTCAAGCCGTGAGGCCGCGGCTGGCGATCGGGGTCGGGTGCCGGGCCGGGGTGGCGGGCGAGGCCGTCGCGGCGCTGGTCGGCCGCGCCCGCGCGGGGCTCGAGGCGGATGCGCCGGCGACGCTGTTCACCGTCGCCGACAAGCGGGGCGAGCCGGGGCTCGCGGCCGCGGCGGCGGCCCTCGGCCTCGACCTCGTCTTCCTGTCCCATGGCGAGCTCGCGGCGGTCGCGGGCGGGGTCGTCACCGCCTCGCCCGGCTCGATGGCGCGCTTCGCGCTGCCCTCGATCGCCGAGGCCGCGGCGCTGGCCGGCGCCGGGCCCGGCGCCCGGCTCCTCGTGCCGCGCATGGCCGAGGGCGGCGTCACCTGCGCCATCGCCGGCCGGAGCCAGCCCGGATGACCGTCCACTTCATCGGCGCCGGCCCCGGCGCGGCCGACCTGATCACCCTGCGGGGCCGCGACCTCCTGGCCCGCTGCCCGGTCTGCCTCTATGCGGGCTCGCTGGTGCCCCGCGCTCTTCTCGACCACTGCCCGCCCGGCACGAGGATCGTCGACACGGCCCCCCTCGACCTCGACGCCATCGTGGCGGAGTGCCGCCGGGCGCAGGAGGCCGGGCAGGATGTCGCGCGGCTGCATTCGGGCGACCTGTCGATCTGGAGCGCCATGGGCGAGCAGCTGCGGCGCCTGCGGGCGCTCGGCATCCCGGTCACGGTCACGCCCGGCGTGCCCGCCTTCGCGGCGGCCGCGGCGCTGCTGGAGGTGGAGCTCACCCTCCCCGAACTCGCCCAGTCGGTGGTGCTGACCCGCACGCCCGGCCGCGCCTCGGCCATGCCGCCGCGCGAGATGCTGGCCGCCTTCGCGGCCACGGGCGCCACCCTGGCGGTGCACCTCTCCATCCACGCGCTCGGCGCGGTCGTCGACGCGCTCACGCCCCATTACGGCGAGGCCTGCCCCGCGGCGGTCGTGGCCCGCGCCTCCTGGCCGGACGAGCGGGCCGTCCGGGGCACGCTGGGGACCATCGTCGGTCTTCTGAGCGCCGCGCCCATCGAGCGGACCGCGCTGATCCTGGTCGGCCCGGTGCTCGCGGCGGAGGATGTCGCGCCGAGCGCGCTCTACGCCGCGGACTACCCGCGCCGCTTCCGGGACTGACCCGCCTTGTTTCCGCCGCGGCGGACTGGCGAGATGACCACACAGGAGAACGCCATGGACCGCGACACGACCCTCACCCCCGAGAACACCTTCCCCGAGCTGACCGCCACGCCGGGCCGGCGGGCCTTCCTGAAGACCGGGCTCGGCGTCGGCTTCGCGCTGGCGGTCCAGCCGGTCGGGGCCGAGACGATCCACACGCCCGACACCGGGCTGGTGGCCGGCGAGGTCAAGATTCCTTCGCTCGGCGTCGACATCCCGGCCTACCGGGCCATGCCCGCGAGCGGCGGCCCGTTCCCGACCATGCTGGTGGTCCAGGAGATCTTTGGGGTCCACGAGCACATCAAGGACGTGTGCCGGCGCTTTGCCAAGCTCGGCTACTACGCGGTCGCCCCCGAGCTCTACGCGCGCCAGGGCGATCCCGCCACGGCCGACATCCAGACCATCGTGACCACCATCGTGCCCAAGGTGCCGGACGCGCAGGTCATGGCCGACCTCGATGCCACGGTCGCCTTCGCCAAGGCGAGCGGCTCGGCCGATACCGGGCGCCTGGGCGCCACCGGCTTCTGCTGGGGCGGGCGGGTCATCTGGCTCTACGCCGCGCACAATCCCAACCTGAAAGCCGGGGTCGCCTTCTACGGCATCCTGGGCGGGCCGGCCTCGCCCGCCTCGCCGCTGAAGCCCAAGAACCCGCTCGACCTCGGCGAGACCATCCGTACGCCGGTGCTCGGCCTCTACGGCGGCGCCGACGACAACATCCCGCCCGCCCTGGTGGCCCAGATGGAGGACGAGCTCAAGAAGGGCGGCAGCCCCTCGACCATCCACGTCTACCCCGACACGCCGCATGGCTTCTTCGCCGACTATCGGCCGAGCTACCGGCCGGGGCCCGCGGCGGATGCCTGGACACGCGTGCAGGCCTGGTTCAAGGAGCATGGCGCGGCGTAGGAGACCGCCGGCCGGGGCGGGGCGGCGCGAAACTTGCCTTGCGGACCCCGCATGGCTGGAGTGCGGCATGACGGATCGCCAGACCCTTCGCGGACAGAGCTTCGTCTTCGCGGACCTCAAGGACCTCCTCGCCAAGGCGACGCCGCCCCGCTCGGGCGACCTTCTGGCCGGCATCGCGGCCGGCTCGGCGGTCGAGAACGCCGCCGCCCGGCTCTGCCTCGCCGACGTGCCGCTGCGCCGCTTCCTGGCCGAACCGCTGATCCCCTACGAGACGGACGAGGTTACCCGTCTCATCCTCGACGGCCACGACGCCAAGGCCTTCGCGGCCGTGGCCCACCTCACGGTCGGCGACTTCCGGGACTGGCTCCTGTCCGACCAGGCGACCCCGGCGGCGCTCGCAGCGCTCGCGCCGGGGCTGACGCCCGAGACCGTCGCGGCCGTGTCGAAACTCATGCGCAACCAGGATCTGATCGCGGTGGCCCGCAAGGTCCGGGTGGTCACCCGGTTCCGCAACACCATCGGGCTGCCCGGCACGCTCGCCGTGCGGCTGCAGCCCAACCACCCCACCGACGATCCCCGCGGCATCCTGGCCGTGACGCTGGAGGGGCTCGCCTATGGGTGCGGCGATGCCGTGATCGGCATCAACCCCGCCTCGGACGCGCCCGACGCCGTGGCCCGCATCGTCCATCTCCTGGACGAGCTGATCGCCCGGTTCGACATCCCGACCCAGTCCTGCGTGCTGACCCACGCCACGACCGCCATCCAGCTCATCGAGCGGCGCGTCCCGGTCGACCTCGTGTTCCAGTCGGTGGCGGGCACCGAGGCCGCGAACGCCTCCTTCGGGGTCACGCTCGGCCTCCTCAAGGAGGCGCACGAGGCGGGGCTGTCGCTGCAGCGCGGCACGGTCGGGCGGAACGTCATGTATTTCGAGACCGGGCAGGGGTCGGCCCTGTCGGCCGACGCCCATCACGGGGTGGACCAGCAGACGTGCGAAGCGCGCGCCTACGCGGTCTGCCGCGCCTTCGACCCCCTGCTGGTCAACACCGTGGTGGGCTTCATCGGGCCGGAATATCTCTACGACGGCAAGCAGATCATCCGGGCCGGCCTCGAGGACCATTTCTGCGGCAAGCTGATGGGCCTGCCGCTGGGGGTCGACGTCTGCTACACCAACCACGCCGAGGCCGACCAGGACGACATGGACGTGCTGCTGACCGTGCTGGGCGCGGCGGGCGTGACCTACGTCATGGCGGTGCCGGGCGCCGACGACGTGATGCTGAACTACCAGTCGACCTCCTTCCACGACCAGCTCTACATCCGCGACGTGCTCGGCCTCAAGCGCGCGCCGGAGTTCGCCGCCTGGATGGTCCGCATGGATCTCGCCGACGAGGCCGGGCGCCTCAGGCCCCAGGCCGCCGGCCATCCGCTGCTGCTCGCGGCGCAGAAGAACGCCGCATGAGCGAGGGCGCCCCGCCGACCGTGACGCCCGATCTCGTGGGGGTTCCGGCGCACCTCACGCCGGCGCGCCTCGCGCTCGGCCGGGCCGGGGCCGGCCTGCCGACCCGGGCGGCCCTCGCCTTCGCGGTCGCCCACGCCGAGGCGCGCGATGCCGTGCACGCGGCCCTCGACACGGCGAGATTGACCGAGCGGCTGGCTCCGCTTGGGCTCCCGGTCGTTCCCCTGGAAAGCGCGGCGCCCGACCGGGCCTTCTGCGAGGGGTTGTTGGAGGCGCTGCGGGCC
>CAXUMV010000031.1:0-5275 GCA_964252065.1 uncultured Lichenihabitans sp. | reverse complement strand
CGGCACCGGCGGCCGGGCCACCTACCTGCGCCGTCCCGATTTCGGCCGGCGGCTGTCGCGCAACGCCCGCAGCGTGCTGGCCGCGCGGGTTCTGAGCCCGTGCGACGTCGTCATCGTGATCGGCGACGGTCTGTCGGCGACCGCGGTCGAGGTGAACGCCGTGCCGCTGGTGACCGCGCTCGTGCCGCGTCTGGCGGCGGCCGGCCTCATGCTCGGGCCGCTCGTGATCGCGACGCAGGCGCGGGTCGCGGTCGGGGACGAGATCGGCGCGATGCTGGGCGCGCGGCTGGTCATCGTGCTGATCGGCGAGCGGCCGGGCCTGTCGGCGGCCGACAGCCTGGGGGCCTATCTCACCTACGCGCCCCGCATCGGCCGCACGGATGCCGAACGGAACTGCGTGTCCAACATCCGCGAGGCGGGGCTTGGTCCTGCGCGGGCGGCGCATACGATCGCGTGGCTGGCCATCCAGGCCACGGTCCGGACGCTGACCGGGGTCGCGCTCAAGGACGAGAGCGAGACGGCTTTGGGGGGGCCCGAGGCGGTGCCAAAGCTGCCGAGGGAGTGACCCCTCATCCGCCCTGTCGGGCACCTTCTCCCCAGAGGGGCGAAGGGCCTGTGCCTGAGTCGATCAGGCCCTTCGCCCCTCTGGGGAGAAGGTGGCCGAAGGCCGGATGAGGGGCCTTCAGCGCGCCAGCGACCGCCGCGCCCAGGCCCGCGCCACGGGCGCGCCCTCGCGCGTCTCGGCCCCCTCGCCGGGTTGGTAGAAGTCGGTCATGGCCGGCTTCTTGCCCGCGCGCAGCGCGTTCAGGGTCGGCTCGTGGGTGATCTCGAAGGCGTCGAAGCCGCAGCGGGCCATCAGCTGCAGCTGGTCCCACAAGACGTCGCCCACCGCCCTGATCTCGCCGGCGAAGCGGTACGTGTCGCGCAGCATGCGGGCTTTCGAGAAGGAACGGCCGTCGGCGAATTTCGGGAACGGCAAGGCGATCAGGGACAGCTTGGCGAGGTCGGGCACGAGGCTCTCGATGCTCTCGCCGGGCTCCACCCGCACGGCGAGGAGCTGGTTGTCGCCTTCCGCCGCCTCCGCCCGCATGGCGCGCCAGTCGGACAGCGTGAGGATGACCCCGCCGGCGAGCGGGGGATTAGCGTCGTCCCCGGCCATGGTCGAGCGCCAGGGGTCGTCCACGAAGGCACCGTCCTTGTAGAGGGCCATCAGATGCCGGCTCCGCCGCTGACCACGCCGAGATGGATGCCGCACTCGGTCTTGCCGCGCCCCCGCCAGCGGCCGGCGCGCGCGTCCTCGCCCGGCTTCACCATGCTGGTGCACGGGATGCAGCCGATGGAGGGATAGCCCTTGGCCACCAGCCGGTGTCGCGGCAGCGCGTGCGCGTCGAGATAGGCGAGCAACCGCGTCGCGTTCCAGCTCGCGAGCGGATTGATCTTGATGCGCGCGCCCTCGGCCTCGAACAAGGGCAGGTTGGCCCGCGTGTCGCTCTGGAACCGCTTGCGGCCGGTGATCCAGGCGTCGAAACCCTCGATGGCGCGGCCGAGCGGGCGCACCTTGCGCACCTCGCAGCACAGATCCGGGTCGCTCGACCACAGGAACCGCTCGGGATCGTAGGTGGCGAGATCCTCGGCGCTCGGCGCCACGGCCTGCACGTTGGTCAGGCCGAGGAGGGCGATGAGCTCGTCGCGGTAGGCCAGCGTCTCGGGGAACAGGTGGCCGGTGTCGACGAAGACGATGGGCGTCGCCTTGTCGACCGTCGAGACCATGTGCAGCAGCACCGCGCTGTCCGCCCCGAACGACGAGACGAGCGCGATGCGGCCGGGGTAGAGATCCTGGATGCTGAGGCGCAGCAGCGCCCGCGCGTCGAGCGCCACGAAGCGCTCCTCGACGCGCGAGGCGGCCGTATAGTCGCCGAACAGGCTGACGTCCATCACGCCCATGAGAAGCTCTAGATTCCGGCGCCGGGGTCTTTGTCGTAGAGCGCCTGCTTGAAGGGGGCCATGCCGACCCGCCGATAGGCCGCCAGAAAGTCCTCGGCCGGGTCCTGGCGGAGCCCGATATAGGTGTCGACCACCGTCTCCACGGCGTCCACCACGTCCTCGTAGGAGAAGCCCGGGCCGGTCAGGTCGCCGAGCGTGCATTGCTCGTCCCCGCTGCCCCCGAGCGTCAGCTGGTAGGTCTCGATCCCCTTCCGCTCGAGGCCCAGGATGCCGATGTGGCCGACATGGTGATGGCCGCACGCGTTGATGCAGCCCGAGATCTTGATCTTGAGCCGGCCGATCTCGGCGGCGCGGGGTCCGTCTCCGAACCGCTCGGAGATGCGCTGGGCGATCGGGATCGAGCGGGCGGTGGCGAGCGCGCAGTAGTCGAGGCCCGGGCAGGCGATCATGTCGGACACGAGCCCGGCATTGGGGGTCGCGAGCCCGGCGGGCTTGAGGGCGTCGTAGAGGGCCGGCAGGTCGTCGAGCGCCACGTGCGGCAGCACGAGGTTCTGCTCGTGGGTGACGCGCAGCTCGTCGTAGGAGTGCCAGTCGGCGAGATCGGCGATCAGCTCCATCTGCTCGGCCGTGGCATCGCCCGGGATGCCGCCGACGGGCTTCAGCGAGATCGTCAGGATGCCGTAGCCGGGCACCTTGTGGGGGGTGACGTTGCGCGCGACGAAGGCCGCGAACCCCGCATCGGCGGCGCTGCGCTTGGCCACCGCGGCCGACTCGGGCGCCCGCTGCTGGAGCGGGGGCAGCGCGAAATAGGCCTTGATGGCATCGACGTCGGCCTGCGGCAGGGTCAGCGGCCGCTCGGGGCGGGCCGCGAACTCGGCCTCGACGGCCGCGCGCATCGCCTCGGCGCCCTTCTCGTGCACCAGGATCTTGATGCGCGCCTTGTACTTGTTGTCCCGCCGTCCTTCGAGATTGTACACGCGCACGATGGCGTCGATGTAGGAGAGCAGATCGGCTTCGGGCAGGAAGTCGCGGATTTTGGTGGCGACGAACGGCGTGCGGCCGAGCCCACCGCCCACGAACACCGCAAAGCCAAGCGCACCCGCCGCGTCGCGGATGACCTGCAGGCCGATGTCGTGCACCTGGATCGCGGCCCGGTCGTGCGGGGAGCCCGTCACCGCGATCTTGAACTTGCGGGGGAGGAACGAGTACTCGGGATGCAGCGAGGACCACTGCCGCAGGATCTCGGCATAGGGCCGCGGGTCGGCGACCTCGTCCGCCGCTGCGCCGGCGAACTGGTCGGCCGTCACGTTGCGGATGCAGTTGCCGGAAGTCTGGATGGCATGCATCTCGACGCTCGCGAGCTCGCTGAGGATGTCCGGGCAGTCGGCGAGGGCCGGCCAGTTGAACTGGATGTTCTGCCGCGTGGTGAAGTGGCCGAAACCCTTGTCGTAGCGGCGGGCGATGAAGGCGAGCTTGCGGAGCTGGCGCGCGGACAGCACCCCATAGGGGATCGCGACCCGCAGCATGTAGGCGTGCAGCTGGAGGTAGACCCCGTTCATCAGCCGGTGGAGCTTGAACTGGTCCTCGGTCAGCTCGCCCGACAGGCGCCGCGAGACCTGGTCGCGGAACTGGGCGACCCGCTCGGACACGAACTGCACGTCGAATTCATCGTAGCGGTACATGAAGAGGGATCCGTGGGGTCAGGGCCGGACGGCGCCGGGCTTGCCATGTTCGGGGTGCACCGTGGGGCCGGTGGCGCGGATGGCTTCCCGCAGCCGCGTCGGGACCCAGGCCCCGCCCTTGCGGGCGACGTCGATCAGGTAGATGTCGAGCACCACGTTGTCGGCCTCGGCATGGGCGCTGGCCGAGAGGGCGGCCTTCGCCTCGTCGGTCGTCTCGAGGCACTGGGCCGCGGCGATCGTCTCGACCCAGGTGCCGTCGCCGGCGCGGAACACCGCCGCGCCGTCGTGGAGCCGGCTTGCCGTGATGACTTGAGCCATAGCACCACCATCCGTCCGGAAAGGACTCCGGAGCCTTCGCACGAGCGGACGCCATGCAAAAGGACTGCCTGTCATTATAGGAATTCCACGCACGGAATGCGAGGGTTTCCGACATATAACAGAAAACCCGTGTAGAAAGGCGGGTCAAGCTTCTTGAGTCATGGCCCTCGACGTCCGCTTTGCAGAAGCTCGGATCGTCGAAAGCAAGGATAGGACCTCTCCCGGAGCCGTCTTCGCGAGGCGCGTCGGCGCCGTGGCGACCCAGGCACCGGTGCAGAAGGAGCGGCTCGCTACGGCGTCTCGCGCATCAGCCGGGCCAGTTCGGCCTCCTCGTCGGCGCTGAGGGGCGGCACGGGAGGCGCCGCCGCGGGGCGGCGGGCGAGGAGCAGCCCGAGGCCGCCCATGCCGAGCACCAGGAAGGGCAGCCCCCACAGGAGCAGCGTCTCGGCGGCGAAGGGCGGCTTCAGGAGCACGAAGTCGCCGTAGCGTGCGACCAGGAAGTCGCGCACCTGGCCGTCGCTGTCGCCCGCCTGCAGCCTCTCGCGCACCAGCAGGCGCAGGTCGCGGGCGAGCGCGGCATGGCTGTCGTCGATCGACTGGTTCTGGCACACGAGGCAGCGCAGGCCTTCGGAGAGGGCGCGCGCGCGTCCCTCGAGGGCGGGATCGGGGAGCACCTCGTCGGGCTCCACGGCGCCGGCGGGGCCCGCGAGGGCCAGCCAGAGCATGAGCGCCGCGCCCACCCGCATGGCCGGCCCTACTCCGCGGGCTGGGGCGTCGCGGCCGCGAGCGGCCGGCGCACCGGCTTGCGGGCGAAGCCGATCCGCAGGCGCCGGTCGGACAGGGACATCGCGCCGCCGAGCGCCATGATCACCGCCCCGATCCAGATCGCCGTGACGAGCGGCTTCCAGTAGAGCCGCGCGTCGACCGTGCCGTCCGCGTGACTGTCGCCGAGGCTGATATAGACCTGCCCGCCGTCGATGGTGGCGATGCCGGCTTCGGTGATGGTGCTGCCGCGTACCGAGAACGTGCGGCGGGAGGGCTCGATGCGGGCGATCACGACGCCGCCGCGCCGGATCTCGGTCTCGGCCAGCGCTTCGGTGTAGTTGGGCCCGGGGCGCATCCGCACCGCGCCCATCGCGACCTCGAAGGGGCCGAGCGCGATCGGCTCGCCCGGACGGACGACCGCGATGCGTTCGACCCCCCAGCCGGTCGCGGCCAGCCCCAGCACCGTGACCCCGAGCCCCGCATGGGCGAGGGCCGTGCCCCAGGCCGAGCGCGGCAGGCCGAGCGCCCGGCGCAGCGCCGTCCCGGCCGAGGCGCCCCTGAGCCGT
>CAXUMV010000030.1:5790-16626 GCA_964252065.1 uncultured Lichenihabitans sp. | reverse complement strand
TTGGCGTTGCGCACCAGCACGCCCGGCAGCAGCCCCGCCTCACAGGCGATCTGGAAGCCGTTGCAGATGGCGAGCACCAGGCCGCCCCGCTCCGCATGGGCCCGCACCGCCGCCATGATGGGGGAGCGGGCCGCGATCGCCCCGCAGCGCAGGTAGTCGCCATAGGAGAAGCCGCCCGGCACGATCACGAGATCGGTGCCGTCCGGCAGGGCGGTCTCGGTATGCCAGACCATCGCGGGCCGGCGCCCGGAGGCCTTGAAGACCGCGCGGGCGGCGTCGCGCTCGCGGTTGATGCCGGGAAAGACCAGGACGGCGGCGCTCACGCCCCGGGGCCTTCGAGCGCGATGGCGTAGTTCTCGACCACGAGGTTGGCGAGCAGCTTCTGGCAGGCGGCCTCGACCAAAACCCGCGCCCGGGCGGGATCGGTCTCCCCGAGCTCGATCTCAAAGAGCTTGCCCTGGCGCACGCTCGCGATGCCCTCGACCCCGAGCGCCTGCAACGCGCCCTCGATGGCCTTGCCCTGCGGATCGAGCACGCCGGACTTCAAGGTGACGGAAACGCGGGCCAGCATGGCGGCAGTCCTGCAGGGAAGCGAGCGGGGCGGCTACCGCCATATCGGGGAACGGGGGCCCGGACAACCCGCAAGGGCGCCGGCACGGCTCGACGTTTGACAAGGCCGCGCCATCCCCCGCACATGCGCCGGGGAGGCTTCCAGGGACCCATGCTCGCCGGCTGCGACCTCGTCATCTTCGACTGCGACGGCGTGCTCGTGGACAGCGAGACCCTTGCGGTACGCGCCTTCAGCGACGTGCTGCGGGAGGCCGGCCTGCCGGTGACGCCGGCCATGGTCGAGCGGCATCTCGGCATGAAGCAGGCCGACGTCCTGATCGCGCTGTCCGAGGAGACGGGGCGGGACATCCCCTTCGATGTCGTCGGGCGGCTCTGGCCCGCCACCCGTCGCGCTTTCGAGCGCTCCCTGCAGCCGATGGCGGGGGTCGCGGCTTTCCTCGCCGCGATGCCGGCCGTCGGGCGCTGCGTCGCCTCCTCGTCCAATCCCGAACGGATCGCGGTCAGCCTCGCCCTGACCGGGCTTGCGGAGGCCTTCGGCCCGGCGGTGTTCAGCGCCCACCAGGTCGCGCGCGGCAAGCCCGCGCCCGACCTGTTCCTGTTCGCCGCGGCCAGCATGGGCCGCGAGCCCGCCCGGTGCCTCGTGATCGAGGACGCGGTGTCCGGGGTCGAGGCCGCCCGCGCGGCCGGCATGCGGGCCATCGGGTTCGCGGGCGGGAGCCACATCGGGGCCGGCCACGCGGAGCGCCTGGCGGGGGCCGGCGCGGAGCGGGTCGTCGCCGGGTGGGGCGCCCTCACGGCGTCCCTCGCCGGCCAATGAGCGCACCGCCTTGCACCGGGGGGCACGACAGGCCATCATTCCCCTCGTGATGAACACGCCTTTCCAGCCCAGATGGGACAGCGTCGCGGCCGGCCCGCTCGCCGTGCTGAACCAGCGCTCGCGCGAGGTGTTCCGGCGCATCGTCGACACGTATCTTGCGACCGGCGAGCCCGTGGGCTCCAAGCACCTCTCCCGGCTGCTGCCGGTGGCCCTGTCGCCCGCCTCCATCCGCAGCGTGATGCACGACCTCGAGGGTCTCGGGCTTGTCTACGCGCCCCATACCAGCGCCGGGCGGCTGCCGACCCAGATCGGGCTGCGCTTCTTCGTCGACGCCATGATGGAGGTCGGCGACGTCGGCGACGACGAGCGGCGGCGCATCGAGGGGCAGGTCCGCGGCGTCGCGTCACAGTCCCGCTCCTTCGAGGACGTGCTGGGCGAGGCGACGGGCCTCCTGTCGGGCCTGACCCGCGGCGCCGGCCTCGTGGTCACCCGCAAGGACAATCTCTGCCTCAAGCACATCGAGTTCGTGCGGCTCGATGCCGAGCGGGCGCTGGCGATCCTGGTCGGGGAGGACGGCAGCGTCGAGAACCGGGTGATCGGCATCCAGGCGGGGCTGCCGCCCTCCGCGCTGGTCGAGGCCGCCAACTACCTCAATGCGCGCATCCGCGGACGCACCCTCATGGAGGCGCGCGACGATATCGAGGCCGAGCGGCATGCGGCCGAGACCGAGCTCGACGCCCTGACCGAGAAGCTGGTGGATGCCGGGCTCGCGACCTGGGCGGGGCTGCGCGGCGAGCCGCGCCAGCTCATCGTGCGCGGCCAGGCGAACCTGCTCGAGGACCTGACCGCCGCCGCCGACTTCGAGCGCATCCGCCTGCTCTTCTCCGACCTCGAGACCAAGACCGAGGTGATCGAGCTGCTCGACCGCGCCGAGACCGGCGAGGGCGTGCGCATCTTCATCGGCTCGGAGAACAAGCTGTTCTCGCTGTCGGGCTCGGCCACCATCGCGGCGCCCTTCCGCGACGGATCGCGGCGCATCGTAGGCGTGCTGGGCATCATCGGGCCGACCCGCCTCAATTATGCCCGGGTGGTGCCGATGGTGGATTTCACCGCCCGCGTCATGTCCGGCCTCATGAGCGGCGGCTGATCCTTCCCCGAACGGCTGGCGATCCCGTCCATGGCTCTCCCCCTCCCCCGGTCGCGCCTCGCCCTCGGCACAATGGCGGCCTGCCTGGTCGCGGCGGCGCTGCTGGCGGCCGCGACCTTCGTCATGGCCAGTCGCCCGCCCGCCGGCATGGCGTCGATCGGCGGGCCCTTCACGCTCGCGGACCAGGACGGGCAGACCGTGACGCAGGAGACGGTGGCGGGCCGGCCCTTCGTCATGTTCTTCGGCTACACGCACTGCCCCGACGTCTGCCCGACCACGCTGACGGATCTCACCGGCGTGCTGAAGGAGCTGGGCCCGCAGGCCAAGCTCACCGCCCTCTTCGTCACCGTGGATCCCGAACGCGACACGCCCGCCGTGCTGAAGGACTACCTGTCGAGCTTCGACCCGCGCATCCGCGGCCTCACCGGCTCCCCGGCCTCGGTCGCGGCGGCCGAGAAGGCCTATAAGGTCTATGCCAGGAAGGTGCCGGTCGGCAGCGACGGCGACTATTCCATGGACCACACCGCGGTCGTCTACCTGATGGACCGGGACGGCCGCTTCCTCAGCGCCCTCAACCTCGACCAGCCTCCCGCGGCCGCCGCGGCGGCCATCAAGGCGGCGCTGTAGCGGGCTTCCGCTTCGTCATCGCGAGGCGCGTCGGCGCCATGGCCATCCACGCTCCGGCGCAGGTCGGTGACCGAAGGCTGGTCAGGCGAGCCGGAGAGGGCTCGCCTCGACTTGGGCCCGATCGCGGATGGACGCCGCGTCGACGGCATCGAGCGCGTCGAGGAAGGCCGGCACGAAGGAGCCCGGGCCCGAGGCGTGCGGCGCGGCGATCTCGGCCGCGACCGCGAAATGCACATGGGCCGCCACCGCCGCGAGGAGCGGGTCCCCGACGGCGGCCGCATAGGCGGCCACCAGAGCCCCCAGGGAACAACCCGTGGCGGTGACGCGGGGCAGCAACGCGCTTCCCCCGCCGACGCGGACCAGGACCGCCTCGGACGCCGGCGTGCCGGCCGCGCGGCCGACGATGTGGTCGACCGCACCCGACGCCGCCACCGCGCCGGCGTGCCGGAGCAGATCGGTCGCCGCCCCCACGGCCGCGGCCGGATCGGCGGAACTGTCGACCCCGCGCGTGCCGCCGCCCAGCCCCGCGAGGCCGATGATCTCGGAGGCGTTGCCGCGGACGACGCTCGGCCCGAACGCCAGCAGCTCCGCCGCGACGCCGCCGCGCCATGGCAGGCCGCCGGCTCCGACCGGATCCAGCACCCAGGGCTTGCCGCCGTCCTGCGCGGCGCGGGCCGCGAGCCGCATGGACTCGACCTGGGCGCTCGTCGGTGTGCCGAGGTTGACGAGCACCGCGCCCGCCACGGTGGCGAAACCCGACGCCTCCTCCGGATTGTCCACCATCGCCGGGGCGGCGCCAGCCGCAAGCAGCACGTTGGCCATGAAGTTGGCCGACACCCGGTTGGTCAGGCATTGCACCAGCGGTCGCGCATGCCTGAGCCGGGCATGGGCCTCGATCACGGCATCGACGGTCGGATGGACGGTGGCGGTCATGGGCGTTGTGCGTCGGCCTGGGGAAATCTATAGGTTCGGTAGATATATGGCTCGGCTTTCGCCGGCAACCGTCTTTGCCCGCCCCAGGCATCCCATGTCCCCGTATCTGATCCCCGGCACAGATCTGGTTGCGACGGTGCAAGACTACGTCGTGCTGGATGCGAGCGTGGAGACGACGAGCGCCCCCAGCGCGGCGAAGGCCTACCGGGCCGCGCGGGAGGCCTTCGAACGCGAAGGCCACATCCCGGGGGCCCGCTTCGCCGATCTCCTCGACCGCTTTTCGGACCCGCACGGCGCTTTCCCGTTCACCCGCCCGGATGCGGCACGGTTCGAGGCGGCAGCCCGCGAGCTCGGCGTGTCGAACCGCGACCGCCTCCTCATCCATGATCGCGGCACCGGCATCTGGGCGGCGCGCCTGTGGTGGTTGTTCCGCGCCTTCGGGCACGAGGACGTCGCGGTGCTGGACGGGGGCCTTGCGGCATGGGTCCGGGCCGGCGGGCCGCTCGAGACGGGCACGCGCCCCTGCACGCCCGGCGACTTCACGGCACGGGAGCGCCCCGGCTTCTTCCTCGACACGCCGGACGTGGTCGACATCGTCGCCGGCCGCAGGACGGCGCGGCTCGTCAACGCGCTGCGCCGGCCCGTCCACAGCGGCCACGAACGCGCCTATGCGCGGGCCGGGCACATCCCCGGCAGCTTCAACGTGCCCTATGCGGAATGCCTGGACCCGGACGGCAACACGCTGCTGGCGGCCGACGCGCTGCGGGCCCGCTTCGCCGAAGCGCTCGCCGATCCCAAGCCGATCGTCGCCTACTGCGGCGGCGGCATCACGGCGGCGGGCAGCGCTCTTGTGCTCGCCATCCTGGGCCACGGGGACGTGGCCGTCTACGACGGGTCGTTGAACGCCTGGGCGGCCGACCCCGCCCTGCCCCTCGTGGTCGATCCCTGAGCCGATCCCCCCACCCGTCGCGCAAGGACCAAAGATGCCCATCAAAGTCCTCTGGTATCTCAGCATGGCGGACGGCCGCTATCCCTGGATGGAGGATGGGTTCTTCGGGGTCGACTTCGCCCGCTATCGCCGGCTGGCCGAAACGATCGACCGCGGCGGCTTCTACGGGGCGCTCGTGGCCACCTGGCCCAACGACCCGCTCGTTTCGGCCTCGCTGGTGGCGGGGGCGACCGAGCGGATGCGCTTCCTCGTCGCCGTCTACGCGGGCATGACGCCCGCCAAGCTCCTCGCCGAGCAGGCGCTGAGCTTCGACCGGGCCACGGGCGGCCGCCTGCTGTTCAACCACATCAACGGCCGGGAAGAGCGCGTCGCGACCTATGGGATCACCATGACGCACGACGAGCGCTATGGGGCGGGCGAGGACTACTGGGCGGCGTTCAGGCGCCACTACGCGGCCGGCAACCCGTCCCTCTTCCCCAACACGCCGTTCACCGTGCCTCCCACCCAGCCGGACGGGGTGCCGCTCTGGGGCACGGGCGAGTCGCCGGCCGGCGTCACCCATGCCGGCCAGGTGGTCGACGTCTACCTCCTGATGCTGCGCGAGCTCGACCCGATCCGCAGCAGGTTCGAGGCGGCCCGGGCCGCGGCCGCCGCGCAGGGCCGCGCCTTCACCGACCTGGGGGCGCTCGCCAGCGTCACCGTGCGGCGCAGCCGGGCCGAGGCGGAGACGGCCTTCTACGCGCTGTTCGAGAAGACGGGCCCCGACCGGCTCGCGGCCAAGCTCAACGAGGTGATCCTCCGCCGCACCAAGGGCGAGCACAGCCTTGCGAGCTTCCGCGCGCCGGACCCCCAGCGGCAGGGCTGGGTCGCGGCCCTGCGCGCCGGCCACCTGCCACCCCTCGAGTCGCTGCGCCTCGAGGGATGCCTCTTCGCCGGCATGACGGCGTGGTCGTCGCTCGACGTCTTCGGAACAGGCTCCTCGGCCGCCTATCTGGTCGGCAGCCCGGACGCCATCGCGATGGAGGTGGACCGCTACCACCGGCACGCGGGCCTGACGGCCCTCATCCTGTCCGGTTGGCCCCTGCAGGAGGAGGCCCAAAGCGTCGCCGGCCTGCTGCTTCCCCGCCTTGCCGGGATCGGCGCGCCGTAGCGCCGGAGCGTCAGATCCGATCTACCGAGATAAGCAGGATCGCCGCTAGGCCGCCTCGTTCGTGACGACCGCCGCGTTACGTCGGTTCGCAACCAAGGCCGCAGCAGCCCTCAGGCGGTTGCCGAGACCTGCTTCTTCTGGATGTCGCGCTTCAGGATGCGCGCGCCCGGCGAGAGATCCTTGACGTCCGCCTTGGTCAGGAAGGCGTCGAGGCCGCCGCGGTGCTCGACCGAGCGCAGCGTGGCGGCGGCGACGCGCAGCCGGACGGAGCGCTCGAGCGCATCCGAGATCAGCGTCACGTTGCAGAGGTTCGGCAGGAACCGGGTCCGCGTCTTGTGATTCGAGTGGCTGACGAGATTGCCGGTCAGCACGGCTTTGCCGGTGAGTTCGCAGCGGCGGGCCATGGGTCTCGTCCTTCGGAGCGTCGCTTGGCCCGGACGCGGCCGGCGGCCCAGGCCGTCGGGCCTCGGCACGCCCCTGTCCCAGGCGGATGTGGAAAAGCGCGCCTGCCGCAGGCGCGCCGTGAGGTTGGGTCTATAGGAGCGGGCGGGGCGAGCGTCAAGCGCCGGCCTCCTCGGCGGAGGGGCGTTCGTAGAGCTCGAGCGGCAAGCCGTCGGGATCGGCGAAGAAGGTGAAGCGGCAGCCGGTGTGCTGGTCGACGCGCACGGGCTCGACCGCGACGCCCGCCGCCTGCAGCCGGCCGATCACCGGGTCCAGCCGGTCGACCGAGAAGGCGAGGTGGCGAAGCCCGCAGGCCTCCGGCCGCGAGGCGCGGGGCGGCGGATCGGGGAAGGAGAACAGCTCGATCTGCGCCGCGCCGACCCGCAGGTCGCACTTCCACGAGCCCCGTGCCTCGCGGAACACCTCGGCGATCACCTCCAGGCCGAGCACCTCGACGTAGAAGCGCCGCGACCGCCGGTAGTCCGAGGCGATCACCGCGACGTGATGGATGGCGTCCAGCATCCGGTCCTCCTGTTGGACACGCGCGCAGTGTGGCTTAGGGTCGGGCCATGTTCAAAGCGATCTTCCAGAGCTTCGACGAGGCCGCCGATCCGAGCCAGGGCGCGGCGCGCGCCGCGGCGCTGCGCGAGGCCTTGGCGGCGCGCGGCCTCTCCGGCTTCGTGGTGCCGCGATCGGACGAGCACCAGAACGAGTACGTCGCCAAATCGGCCGAGCGCCTGGCCTGGCTGACCGGCTTCTCGGGGTCGGCCGGCACCGCGGTCGTGCTGGCGGACCGGGCGGCGATCTTCGTCGACGGGCGCTACACGATCCAGGTCCGCGAGCAGGTCGACACGGGCGTGTTCGATCCGCAATCGCTGGTCGACAACCCGCCCGAGGCCTGGCTCGGCGAGGCGCTCCGGGGCGGCGAGCGGATCGGCTACGATCCCTGGCTGCACACCCCGGGCCAGGTCGAGAAGCTCCGCAAGGCCGTCGAGGGCGCCGGGGCGAGCCTCGTCGCGGTCGAGGCCAACCCCGTCGATGCGGTCTGGACCGACCGTCCGGCCGCCCGGATCGGGGCCGTGACGCTCTACCCGCAGGACCGGGCCGGGCGGAGCGCCGCCGACAAGCTCGCCTCCCTCCAGGCCGGGCTCAAGGCCGACGCGCTGCTGGTGACCGACCCCCATGCCCTTGCCTGGGCCTTCAACATCCGGGGCGCGGACGTCGACCATACGCCGTTGCCGATGGGGTTCGCGCTGCTGCCGAAGGAAGGGCGGCCGACGCTCTACCTCGATGCCCGCAAGCTCTCGAACAGCGTCCGCGACGCCCTTGAGGAGCTGGGCATCGTGGCGGCGCCGGACCGCCTGCAGGCCGACCTTGCGGCGCTCGGGGCCGCCAACGCCAAGGTGATGTTCGATGCCGCGACCGCGCCCGAGCGGCTGAGCGCCGCCCTGAGCGCCGCGGGGGGCGTGGCCGAGATCGGCCCCGATCCGATCGCGCTCGCCAAGGCCGGCAAGACCGCGGCCGAGCGGCAGGGCGCGCGCGAGGCCCATCGCCGCGATGCCGCGGCCTTCGCCCGCTTCCTGCACTGGTTCGCCACGGAAGCCCCCAAGGGCGGCCTGACCGAGATCGCGGCCGCCGAGGCCCTGGAGCACTTCCGCCGGGAGACCGGCCTCCTCAAGGACGTGTCGTTCCCCTCGATCGCCGGCTTCGGCCCGCATGCCGCGATCCCGCACTACCGGGTGTCGCGTGCCTCGGATCTGCCGATCGGCCGCGGCCTCTTCCTGATCGACAGCGGCGCCCAGTACGAGGACGGCACCACCGACATCACCCGGACGCTCGCGGTCGGCCCGCCCACGCCCGAGATGCAGGACCGCTTCACCCGCGTGCTGAAGGGCCACATGGCCATCGCGCGGGCGGTGTTCCCGAAGGGCGTCTCGGGCGCGCAGCTCGACAGCTTCGCCCGGGCCGCGCTGTGGCAGGCCGGGCTCGACTTCGACCACGGCACGGGGCACGGGGTCGGCGCCTATCTCTCCGTGCACGAGGGGCCGCAGCGCATCGCCAAGACCGGCACCGTGCCGCTCGCCGAGGGCATGATCCTGTCGAACGAGCCCGGCTACTACAAGGCCGGCGCCTGGGGGATCAGGATCGAGAACCTGCTGCTGGTCGAGCCGCGCGACATCCCCGGCGCCGAGCGCCCGATGCTCGGCTTCGAGACGCTGACGCTGGCCCCGATCGACCTGGCCCTGATCGAGCCCGGGCTGCTCGCGGCCGAGGAGCGGGACTGGCTGGACGGCTACCACGCCCGGGTGCGGGAGGTCGTCTCCCCGCTGGTGCCGGAGGACGTGCGGGACTGGCTGGCAGAAGCCACGCGGCCGGTCAGCTAGGCCGCGCTATTCCATCACGGCCGCGTGATCCATCTCGACCGGCTGCCCGGGCTTGCGCAGGAGGAAGACGAGCGGCATCACGGCCAGCGACATGATCATCAGCAGCTTGAAGTCGTCCATGTAGGCGATAACCACGGCCTGGGCGTTGATCATGCCGTCGAGCGCCGCCTGGCCGGCCCGGGTCAGCGGGTCCAGCATGTGGGCCGCGGCCCCGCCATGCAGCATGCGGTTGAACGGCGTCACGTAGCCGGCGATGTCGGCGTGGTTCACCTGGATGTTTTCGCTGAGCAGGGCGGAGCAGACCGAGATGCCGACGCTGGAGCCGATGTTGCGCGACAGGTTGTAGAGCCCCGTCCCCTCCCCCCGGAAGCTCGTGGGGAGGGTCGAGAAGGTCGAGACCGTCAGCGGCACGAAAAGGAAGCCGAGGCCGGCGCCCTGGACGAAGCCGGTGGTCACGATCCGCATCTGCGACACGTCCGGCGTCCAGGTGGTCATGTCGAACATGGCCCAGGCCGTGATCCCGAGTCCCGTGAGCAGCAGCCACTTGGTATCGACCTTGCCGATCAGCTTGCCGACGATGAACATGCACGCCATGGTGCCGAGGCCCCGCGGCCCCATCACGATGCCGGCCGTGACGACCGGATATCCCATCAGCGTCTGCAGGTAGGGCGTCATCAGCGCCATCGAGGCGAGATAGGTGATGCCGATGACGAAGATGAAGAACATGCCGATCGAGAAGTTGCGGTCGAGGAACAGCCGCGGGTTCACGAAGGAGGTCGGCGCCGTGAAGGTGTGCACCACGAAGATGTAGAGGGCTGCGGCGGCGACGACGCCTTCGACGATGATCTCGCCGGAGGACAGCCAGTCGAGCTGCTGGCCGCGGTCGAGGAAGAGCTGGAGCGCCGCGATCGCCACGCTGAGCGCCCCGAACCCGATCCAGTCGAGCCGGGCTCCGAGATCGCGCCGGGTCTCGACCACGAAGGCGCTGACGCCCGCGAACGCCACCGCCCCGATGCCGAGATTGATGTAGAAGACCCAGCGCCAGCTGATGTTGTCGGTGAGCCAGCCGCCGATCACCGGGCCGAGCACCGGCCCGACCATCACCGAGACGCCGAACAGCGCCATGGCCGAGCCGCGCTCCTCGGGCGGGTAGATGTCGAGCAGGATGGCCTGCGAGAGCGGCACCAGGGCGGCGCCGAAGACGCCCTGCAACAGCCGGTAGCCGACGATCTCGACGAGCGACTGGGCGATGCCGCAGAGCACGGAGGCGACCACGAACCCCGCGATCGCGGTCAGCAGCACCTTCTTGCGGCCGAACCGGTTGGCGAAATAGCCCGACGGCGGCGTCATGATCGCCGCGGCCGTGATGTAGGAGGTCAGCACCCAGTTGATCTGGTCCGAGCTTGCCGAGACGCTGCCCTGGATATAGGGCAGCGCGACGTTGGCGATGGTGGTGTCGAGCGCCTGCATGATCACGGCCAGGATCACGCAGGCCGTGATCGCGCCCCGGTTGGCGACAGGCTTGAAGCCGCCCGCTGCCACGGTTTCAGCCATGACGGATGCCGAAGCGGTCGAGCCAGGGCTTGACGAAAGCGGGGAGCCCCCTCGCCTTGCCGGTATCGACGGACACCACCACGCTCATGCCGACCCGAAGCGGCGGCTTGTCGGCGGCCGGATCGATCCTGATCCGCATGGGAATACGCTGGACCACCTTGACCCAGTTGCCGGTGGTGTTCTGGGCCGGCAGCAGCGAGAAGCTTGATCCCGACGCGGGGCTGATGCTGTCGACCGTGCTGCCGAACTGCCTCGCGCCGCTCG